>JBBRJU010000288.1:0-4352 GCA_038218895.1 Burkholderiales bacterium | reverse complement strand
GCGGTGCTGGTGGACTTCGGCCTGTCGCGCCATGACCACCTGCCCGACCTGCTGGACGAGGAGTTCACCCTGCCGATGGGCACCGGGCCCTACATGTCGCCCGAGCAGGTGCAGTTCGTGCGCAACGACCCGCGCAGTGATCTGTTCGCCCTGGGCGTGATGCTCTACCACTTCACCACCGGCGAGCGGCCCTTCGGCGCGCCCGACAGCGTGCGCGGCCTGCGCCGGCGGCTGTACGTGGACCCGGTGCCGCCCCGCAGCCTGCGCCGCGACTGCCCGCCCTGGCTGCAAGAGGTGATCCTGCACTGCCTGGAGGTGCCACCCGAGCGGCGCTACCAAACCGCTGCCCAGCTGGCGATCGACCTGCAAAACCCAGGCCAGGTGGCACTGACCCGCCGCGCCGAAAAAATGCAGAAGAGCGGCACCATCAAGACCTTCAAGCGCTGGTTCTTCGCGCTCGGCGCCGAGCCGGCGCATGAGCGGGTGAAGGTGGCCGAGCAGCTGCAGCGCAGCCCGATCATCATGGCGGCGATCGACATCGACCATGCCAGCACCGCCTTGCTGCAGCAGCTGCGCGAAACCGTGCGCCGCATCGTGCTGACCGAACCCGGCGCGCGCCTGGCCTGTGTGAGCGTGATGAAGATCGCCCGCATCGGCGTCGATGACCTGGTCGACGCCAGTGGCCGCAGCCGCCATGTGCGGCAACTGGTGGCGCTGAAGCACTGGGCGCGGCCGATCAGCAAGGCGCTGAACCTCGACGAAGGCCGGCTGACCTTCCATGTGCTGGAGGCGCCCGACGTGGCCGCAGCCATCCTCGAGTTCTCGCAGCGCAACCAGGTCGACCATATCGTGATGGGCGCGCGCGCCAGTTCGTCGCTGCGGCGGTTTCTGGGCAGCGTGTCGTCCCAGGTGGTGGCCCAGGCCGACCGCACGGTGACAGTGGTGCGCACGGCCGGCATCACCGAGCCGGCTGCAGCGGCAGCAGCCCCCCCGGCCGATGGCGCCAGCTGAGCACCACGCCAGACCCTGCACCTGCACCTGCACCTGCACCTGCGGCGGCGCGCAGCGCGCGCCGTCAGTGCACGCCGGGCTGCTGTGCCATGCGGCTGACGACCAGCACCGCCTGCGTGCGTGAATGGACGCCGAGGGCCCGCAGCACCGCAGCCACATGGTCCTTCACCGTGTCGACCGAGACATTCAGCTCCCGGGCGATCAGCTTGTTCGGCAGGCCCTTGAGCAACAGGGTCAGCACATCGGTCTGGCGCGGAGTCAGGCCCAGCGTGGCCATGCTCAGGCGCGGTTGCTCGGCCAGCGTGGGCGTGGCAGCGGCAGCAGCAACGGCGGCAGAGGCAGCGGTGGCGGACGCGCCGGCGTCGAGCATCGGCTGCAGCACCGTCGGCCCGGCCAGCGCAGCGGCAGCGTTGCCGGCTGCCGCCTGTTGCAGACGCATCAGGCCCAGCAAGGCCTGCGGGATGTACACGCCACCCGACAAGACCAGCGCCAGCGCCGCATGCAGCTCGGCGATCGGTGTGCGCTTGGGCACGAAGGCCATCGCGCCCAGATCGACCGCGCGCACCATGTCGGCCAGCTGTTCGTTGGCCGCCATCACCACCACCGGCAGCGCCGGGTAGCGCTGGCGCAGATCGGCCAGCAACGCAAAGCCGTCCACGCCGTCGGCCAGTTGCGGATCGAGCAGGGCGAGGTTGACTGCGGCGTCACGCGCCAGCAGGTCGAAGGCCTGCTCGGGGCCGTCGGCGGTGAGCACTTCCACCCGCTCATCGAGCGTGTGGATGATGCCGGTCAGCGCATTCAATACCAGCGGGTGGTCGTCGATCAGCAGCACTTTCATCGGTGGCCCCTCGGAAGCAACTGCCGGCGGTGCGCCGGCTCAGGTGAAGCGGCGCGACACGGCTTCGGCCACGCACACCGGCTTGTCGGCGGCCTCGCGCTCGATGGTGACCTCGGTGGTCATCTGTGCGCCGCCGTCGATCGGGTCGTAGCCCTTGAGCTTGATGACCGCCCGCACCCGGCTGCCGGCGGGCACCGGACCGGTGAAGCGCACCCGGTTCAGGCCGTAGTTGATGCTCATCTTCACGTCGTCGATCACCATGGCGGTGGCGGTCAGCTCAGGCAACAGCGACAGCGTGAGGAAGCCGTGCGCGATGGGTGCGCCATAGGGCCCGGCCTTGGCGCGCTCCACGTCGACATGGATCCACTGGTGGTCGCCCGTGGCATCGGCAAACAGGTTGATGCGCTGCTGGTCGACCAGCACCCAGGTGCTGGCCCACCAGGGCCTGCATCGCGGCCAGCTGCGGAAAGTGCGTGCGGGTGTCAGGGGTGTCAGCGGTGTCAGCGGTGTCAGCGGTGTTGGGGGTGTTGGGGGTGTCGCGGGTATCCGGGGTGTCGGGGGTCGTGTCGGTCATGCTTGCAGCCATTGCGTGAGGGGGAGCCATTGCTGGAGGTCGCGCTCCACGCGGCTGGGGGCCACGTCGAACAGGGTCAGGCCGCGGGCGGCCAGGTGGGCATAGTTCTGCGTGTCGCGCAGGTGGGTGAGCGGGATGTTCAGCGGCACCGGCGCCACCGCGTCCAGAAATTCATGCAGATGCTGGGTGGCATGGGTGTGCTCCTTCACCCGCATGGCCACCAGGCCCACCGCCACCCGCCCGCCACGCTTGTGGCCGGCCAGCGCCTGCAAAAAGGCATGGGTGGCGGCCAAATCGAAAGGACTGGGCTGCAGCGGCACGACGATGCGGTCGGCGACCTTCAACACCAGGTCGAGCCGCTTGCCATGCAAGCCGGCCGGGGTGTCGAGCACCAGATGGGTGCAGCCCCTGGGCGTGCGCAACACGTCGCCGTCGGCCAGTGCCAGCGCGTGGATGGGCGGCAGCTGCGGCGGGCGCAGGGCCAGCCACTGGCCGGCGCTTTGCTGGCGGTCGAGGTCGCCCAGTGCCACCGCATGGCCCTGGCGTGCCAGCCAGCCGGCCAGGTTGGTGGCCAGCGTGCTCTTGCCCGCCCCACCCTTGGGGTTGGCCACCACGTACACCGGCATGCTGCGCCCTCCCTGGCTGTGCACTGTCGAACATTGGAAGCTGCTATGTTAAGAGCGCCACCGCACAGCCCGACTAGATCGAAACCCCGCCCATGCCCCGCATCCTGATCCTGCTGGCCCATCCGCAACGGGCGCACTCCCGCGTCAACGAGGCACTGGCACAGGCGGCGCAGGCTGCCGGCCTGGTGGTGCGCGACCTGTATGCCCTGTACCCCGACTACCTGATCGACGTAGCGGCCGAGCAAGCCGCCCTGGCCGATGCGGATCTGCTGGTGTGGCTGCACCCGATGCACTGGTACGGCATGCCGCCCTTGATGAAGCTGTGGCTGGACGAGGTCTTCAGCTTCGGCTGGGCCTATGGCCCCGGGGGCCAGGCGCTGCAAGGCAAGCACCTGTGGCTGGTCACGTCGACCGGCGGGCCTGCGTCGTCCTACGGGCCTGGCGGCTACAACCGCCACTTCTTCGATGCCTTCCTGCCGCCCTACGGGCAGACGGCCGCGCTGGCCGGCATGCGCTTTCTGCCACCACTGGTGCTGCACGGCGCGCACCAGGCGCCAGCCGCCGAGGTGCAGGCCCATGCGGCGATGCTTGTGCAGCGCCTGCAGACCTGGCCCGAATGGCCAGAGATCGGCGCCATGGACAGCGCTGTGTGCGAAGTGCCGGCCGACGCCCGGCCAGTGGATTGACGGAGCCGGTCATGGAACAGAGCACCTGGATTTCCACCAGCCTGGTCTACCTGGCTGCGGCGGTGCTGGCGGTGCCGCTGGCGCGGTTGCTGGGCCTGGGCGCGATCATCGGCTACCTCGGGGCGGGCATCGTCATCGGCCCCTGGGGACTGAAGCTGGTCAGCGAGCCGGCGGCCATCCTGCACTTTGCCGAGTTCGGCGTGGTGCTGAGGTTGTTCCTGGTGGGCCTGGAGCTGGAGCCACGCCGGCTGTGGGCGATGCGCCGGCCGATCTTCGGCGGCGGCAGCGTGCAGTTGCTGGGCTCGGCCGCGCTGATGCTGGGCGCCGGGCTGGCGCTGGGCGTCGACTGGCGCCTGGCACTGGTGGCCGGGCTGGGGCTGGCCTTGTCGTCCACCGCCATCGGCCTGGGCGCGCTGGCCGAGCGCAACCTGATGGCCACCCGCGCCGGCCAGGGCGTGCTGTCGGTGGCGCTGCTGCAGGACATTGCCGCCATCCCTATCCTGGCGCTGCTGCCGCTGCTGGCCATCACCGGGGCAGCCGGCACCGCCGACGCGGCGGGCGGCAGCGGCTGGCTGGCCGCCGGCAAGGCGCTGGGCATGATCGCCGCCATCGTGCTG
>JBBRJU010000287.1:0-4390 GCA_038218895.1 Burkholderiales bacterium | reverse complement strand
GGTCAGCCCGGGCAGGCGCTGCGCCAGGGCGTCGATGGTGGCCACCGGCATCGGCGCGCCGCCATAGCTGCCGATGCGCCAGGCCGACAGGTCGGCGGTGGCAAAGGCCGGCTGCAGCAGGCACAAGTTGTACATGGCCGGCACCATCATGGTGTGGCTGATGCGCTCGGCCGCCATCAGCGCGATGAAACTTTCGGCCCGGAAGGCTGGCACGATGACCACGCAGCCGCCCACCTGCAGCATGGTCAGGATGATCGCCACCAGGCCGGTGACATGGCTTGCCGGCACCGCCAGCGCGCAACGCTCCCCAGGTGTGCCGGGCCCGGCGGTCTGCAGCCGCATGCAGGCCTGGTAGTGCAGGGCCGAGTGGATGATGTTGGCGTGCGTCAGCATCGCGCCCTTGGGGTGGCCGGTGGTGCCCGAGGTGTACAGGATCACCGCCACGGCATGCTCGGCCCGGTTGTCCGGGGCCGGGGCCGCTGGTGGTGCCATTTGCGCGGGCACATCACCGCTGGCCAGCAGCGGCGCCAGCGCCGTGCAACCGGGGGCGTCGCCCACGCTCAGGTGCAGGCGCAGATCGGGCGCCTCGGCGCCGCGCGGGGCGCGGTCGGCCAGGGCCGCGTCGATGATGATGGCGGCGGCACCGCATTGCCGGGCGATGTAGGCCAGGCCGGGGCGCTGTTCGCGCACGCCCACCGGCACCGCAATCGCACCCAGCCGCTGCAACGCCAGGAATGCCAGCACGAACTCGGGCCGGTTGTCGATGAACAGCAGCACCCGTTCACCGCTGCAGATGCCGTGCCCGGCCAGGCTGGCCGACAGCCGCACCACGGCCGCGTCGACGGCGGCATAGGTCAGCCGCACATCACCACAGACCACCGCTTCAGCCTGCGGCGTGCGCTGCACCGAGGCCGCGAACAACGCCCACACGCTGGCCGGCCGCGGATGGAAGGCTGGCACGATGCGGTCGCCGAACCAGGCCTCGTACCGCAGGGCCGGCACGGGATAGTCTTGCCAGTGGTGGTGCATGCGCAGGCCTTGTCAGTGCGCGGCCACGCCAGGGGCCATGTTGGCGCCGCGCTCGATCACGAACTCGGCGTCGACCAGCTTGCGGGAATGGTTGAGGTCGCTCTGGGCGATCAACACCGACACCTCGCTGCCCTTGAGCCCGGCGATCACCTCGCCCAGGCGCTTGCTCAGTGCCGGGGCCACGCCTTCGAAGGGCTCGTCGAGCAGCAGCAGGCGGGTGCCCACGGCCAGTGCACGCGCCAGCGCCGCCAGCTTCTGCTGGCCGCCCGACAGCAGCAGCGCACGCCGGTCCTTCATTTCCTTCAGCTCAGGCAGCACCCGGTACACCAGGGCCAGGCGCTGGTCGACCTTCAGCGCCTTGTTCACCCACACCGGCACGAGGATGTTCTCTTCGACTGTCAGCTCGGGCACCAGGCCGCGGTCTTCAGGCATGTAGCCGATGCCCATCTGTGCGCGTGCATGTTTGGGCAGGGTGGCCAGGTCCTTGCCGTCGAAGTGGATGCTGCCCTGGCTGGGCGTGAGGTGGCCCATCACCGTGCGCAGCGTGGTGGTCTTGCCCGCGCCGTTGCGGCCGATCAGGCCGACCATGGTGCCGTTGGCCACGGTGAGCGACAGCCCGCGCAGGGCCACCACCGACTGGATGGCCACGTGGATGCCTTCGATCTTCAGCATGTTCGGCGTTCTCTCATTCGGCCAGCGTCATTCGGCCAGCAATTCGCCGGTGACATAGCGGCGCACGTCGTCGGTGGCCAGGGCCACGGTGGGGATGTCGTCAGCGATCACCCGCCCGGCATAGAAGGCGATGACGCGGTCGGCATGGCGCTCGACGATGTCCATGTCGTGCTCGACGAACAGCACGGTGGTGTTCACCTCCTGGCCCAGCGCGTCCATGATGGTGGCCATCATCGGAAACTTCTCCTCGGCCGACACACCGCTGGTGGGTTCGTCGAGCAGCAGCAGCTTGGGGTGGCCGGTCAGCGCCATCGCGATGTCGAGCAGCTTGCGCACGCCGCCGGGCAGCTCGGCCACACGGCGGCCGCGGTGCTCGCTCAAGCCGAAGCGCTCCAGCAGCAGCTCGGCACGGGCAATCGCCTCGGGCCGGCGCGCCGGTTGCCAGAAGCTGAGCTTCTGGTCGTGGCAGGCATTGGCCACCAGCATGTTGTCGAGCGCGGTGAGGTCGCCATACAGCTGCGGGATCTGGAACGAGCGCGCCACGCCCAGGCGGGTGATGGTGCGTGGGTCCAGCGGCGTGATGTCCTGCCCGGCCAGCGTGATGCGGCCTGCGTCGGGTTTCAGGTAGCCGGTGATCATGTTGACGAAGGTGGTCTTGCCTGCGCCGTTGCTGCCGATCAGGCTGACCCGCTCACCGGCCTTCACGTTGATGTTGACGGCCGAAGCTGCCACCACGGCGCCGAAGCGTTTTTCCAGCCCGGTTGCTTCCAGCAAGTAGGTCATGTTGCCCCCTGTCCGTCGTATACAACGGCCGACCCCCCGAGGGGATGCAGGCCGGCTTGGGACGGCCCGGCGCGTTGCCTGCTCATGTTGCCCCCCGTCCGTCGTATACAACGGCCGACCCCCCGAGGTGATGCAGGCCGGCTTGGGACGGCCCGGCGCTCGGCCTGCTCATCTTGTATTCCCCCGCATCCACAGCGAGCCGATGCCCTTGGGCAGGAAGCGGATCACGAACAGCAGGAACAGGCCCAGCACCATCTGCCAGGTGTTGGGGAAGTAGGCGCTGGAGAAGCTGCGCACCACCTCCAACACGGTGCTGGCCACGAACACTGCCGCCACGCTTTGCCAGCCGGCCAGGATGGCGACGAAGACGAACTCACCCGAGGTGGTCCAGAAACTGAAGTTGGGCTCGATGTGGCCCAGCGCCAGCACCGCCAGCGCGCCGCCCAGGCCGCCGCAGAAGGCGGCCAGGATGAAGTTGATGGTCATCGCCTGGCGCACCGAGCCGCCCAGGTATTCCACCCGCAGCTCGTTCTCCCGCACCGCCAGGGTCACCAGCCCGCGGGTGGAATCGAAGTAGATGCGCGCCAGCAGCGCCATCACCGTGGCCACCACCACCGTGACCACGAACATGATGTAGCCGCTGTGGCTGTCGGGCAGCTTCTGGCCCAGCAGCGTGGGCCGGCCGACGTTGAAGCCGTCGCTGCCGCCCAGGATGGTCAGCTTCATCAGCAGGCCGTAGAGCACCATCGACAGCGCCAGCGTCAGCATGGCGAAGAAGATGCCGCGGTAGCGCGACAGCAGCGGTGCAAACGGCGCAGCGACCAGGGCTGACACCGTGCCCCCACCCAGCACGAGCAGCAGCATGTCGGTGATACCCAGCTGGTTGAAGCTGAGTGCTGCGGCATAGCCTCCCAGCGCCAGCATCATGCCCTGGCCAAAGGGCACCACGCCGCCACGCATCAGGCCCACGATGCCCAGCGACACCAGGCCGTTGGCAGCCGCCATCGTGACCAGGAAGGTGAGCCACTTGGGCGCAAACAGGCCGGCCACGCACAGCGCGGCACAAAAGCCCAGGCCCAGCGCGATGGTGCGGCCGTGGCCGACCGGCGCTGCAGCCGGGGTGCCGGCCACCGGGGCCGTTGCAGAAAGGGTTGCCGCCATGTCAGATCTTCCTTGCCTGGGTACGTTGGAACAGGCCTTCGGGCCGGAACATCAGCACCACGGCCATCACCAGATAGATGGCGAACAGCTCGGCCACCGGGGCGGTGTGCACTGCCACCGAGCGGGCCATGCCGACGATCAGTGCGCCGATGGCTGCGCCTTCGATGCTGCCCAGCCCGCCGATGATCACCACCGCGAACGACAGGATGATCACGCCCACCGACACGCCGGGCTGCACCGAGATCATCGGCGCGGTGAAGGCGCCCCCCAGCGCCGCCAGGAAGATGCCGATGGAAAACGCCACCATGTAGACCCGCGAGACATTCACGCCCATGCTGGCGGCCACCTCGGGGCTGTGGATCACGGCCAGCACGATCTTGCCCTGGCGGGTGCGGTTCAGCCCCCACCAAACCGCCAGGCCTACGGTCACCGCCAGCCCGACCAGCATGAAGTCGTAGCCCACGTAGCTCTGCACGCCGATGTCGACATTGCCGAACAGCGCATAGGGCTCCGACACGAAATACGGGTTGGCACCCCAGATCAGCTTGGTCAGGTCTTCCATGATCAGGAACAGCGCATTGGTGGTCAACACCAGCAGCACCTCGTCACGGCCGTAGAAGAAGCGCAGCAGGCCGCGCTCGGTCAGCGGCGCGACGATGGCGGCGATGACCACCGCCGCCAGCAGCATGGCCACCAGCGACAGCCAGGGCGCGAACTGCATGCTCGCGAACCAGGCCACCATGGT
>JBBRJU010000286.1:0-4404 GCA_038218895.1 Burkholderiales bacterium | reverse complement strand
CCCCGAACGCATCATCACCCGGCCGCCGTCAGCCGAACTGCGGCCCGACCAGACCGACCAGGACAGCCTGCCGCCCTACGAGGTGCTGGACGACATCCTGGCCCGCTACATGGAAGAAGACCAGTCCATCGACGACATCGTGGCCGCAGGCCATGCTGCGGCCGACGTGGAACGGGTGACCCGGCTGATCAAGATCAACGAGTACAAACGCCGCCAGTCACCGGTGGGCATCCGCATCACCCACCGTGCCTTCGGGCGCGATTGGCGCTACCCCATCACCTCGAAGTTCCGTGCTTAAATTCAAGTCAATGACCCCCAGCCCACGGAGCCGCGCATGAAACAGATCACCGCCATCATCAAGCCGTTCAAGCTGGAGGAAGTGCGTGAATCTCTGGCCGATGTGGGTGTGTCCGGTCTCACCGTCACCGAGGTGAAGGGCTTCGGCCGGCAGAAGGGCCACACCGAGCTGTACCGTGGCGCCGAGTACGTTGTCGACTTTCTGCCGAAAGTGAAGGTTGAAGTGGTGGTGAAGGACGTCGATGTCGACCGTTGCCTGGAAGCCATCGTCAAGGCGGCCAAGACCGGCAAGATCGGCGATGGCAAGATCTTCGTCACCCCGGTCGAGCAGGTGGTGCGTATCCGCACCGGCGAGACCGACGAATCGGCGGTCTGATCCAACCTGCTCGGCAAACAGGGCAGGCCGATGGCCTGCCCTGTTGCATTGGGCGGCGGGTCTCAGATCTTGCTGAAGTTGTCGTCGCCGGGGTCCCCGGCCTGGGCTAGCAGTTTGTCGAGCAGCCGGTCGACCTGGTCGTCGCTGTACAACATGGCCAGCTGATCGTCGCCCATGAAGCCCTCGGCCACCGCATGCCGCAGGAACTGCAGCATCGGCACCCAATAGCCCTCGGCATCGAGCAGGCCCAGCGGCCGGTCGTGGTAGTTGAGGTGGCGCCAGGTCCAGACCTCAAACAGTTCCTCGAAGGTGCCGATGCCACCAGGCATGGCGATGAAGGCATGGCTGCGTTCGGCCATCCGTTGCTTGCGCTGGTGCATGGTCTGCACCACATGCAACTCGGTCAGGCCGGCGTGGCCCACCTCCAGGGTCATCAGCGATTCGGGGATCACGCCCACCACCGTGCCGCCAGCGGCGAGCGTGGCGTCGGCCACGGCGCCCATCAGCCCGGCGCGCCCGCCGCCGTACACCAGCTGCCAGCCGCGCTGGCCGATGGCGGTGCCCAGTTGCTGCGCCAGCGCCCGGTAGCCTGGCCGCGCGCCGTTGCGCGAGCCGCAGTAGACGCACACCGAGAACGGGCCGTCGTTGGTCAATGTGGTGCCGCTCATGCCATCCACCGTTGGTAGGCCACCGTGGCCCAGATGCTGCCGCAGCACAGCAACGCGATCAGCACGGCAGCACTGCCGTAGTCCTTCGCGCGCTTGGCCAGTTCATGCAGATCCAGCGACACCCTGTCGACCACGGCCTCGATCGCGGAATTCAACAATTCCACGATCAACACCAGCAGCACCGTGCCCGCCAGCAGCGCCACCTCGATCCAGTCACGCCCCAGCCAGAATGCGGCCGGCAACATCACCACAGCCAGCGCCGCCTCTTGCCGGAATGCACTTTCGAAGCGGATCGCTGCAATGAGCCCCTGCACCGAATAGCCGAAGGCGTGCAGCAGCCGGTCCATGCCGGTGCGCATCTTGTGCGGGTTGTTCATGCGCCAGATTTTGCCTTGGACGGCAGGGCTGGCTTGCAGTCGACCAGGCGCGTGCCGCAGGCCACGTCATGCCAGAACTGCCGGTCTGGCCGCAGCCACACCAGCGCGGCATAGGCCAGCACGCCGGCGAACACGGCGGTGGTGACTTCGCCCTTGCCGTGCAGGCCGGCGGCATAAACGGCCGCCGTGGCCGGCAAGAACCACAGCCAAGACAGCAGATACCGCGCCCAGGCCCGCCACCGCGACACCGGGCTGCCGTCGGCCGACACCAGACGGATGTGCCAGGCCTTCATCGCCACGGTTTGACCGCCGCGCGACCAGAACCAGCTGAAGTAGACGCCCAGCACCACGAACAGGAACAGCATCATGCCGAAGCGGCCCTCCAGTGCATGGCGTTGCTGCGTGAGGGTGGAATACAGAAACCCGGCGATCATCACCACGCCGAACAGCAGCACACCTTCGTAGAGGAACGCGGCCATCCGCCGCGCCAGGCCCGGTGCCGTGCTCACGGCTGACGTGGCGCGGACGCAGCGGTGGCCGCAGCCTGCGGGCCGCGTTGCGGCAACAGGGTCTGGCGGTTCACTTGGTCAGGCTTGGCCGCGATCTTGGGTTGCCCGGGTTGCTGGTGTGCTGGCGGCGCCACCGGGCTGGTCATCAGCGTGGTGGTAGCGCCCGGCCTGGCTTGCACGATCATGGGTGTGACCGGCTTGACGAGCGGTGCCGAGGCAGCTGCGCGCGCTGGTTCGGCCGTCTTCTTGGGCACGGACGCGCTGAATGGCGCGGCGGCACTGGCGGTCTTGCGCATGTCCGCTGCCGGCTTGGCGCGGTCGGCCAGCGCCTGGCGCTGCGCATCGGGCAGGGCCTGGTAGGCCTCCCAGCGCTGCTGCTTCTGCTCCTGCGTCAGTTGTTTGGATTCCTGGAAGGTCAGGCGGGCGCGGCCTCGCTCGACGGGTGTCATCCGGGCCCAGTCGGTCATGCGCTCCTGCACGCGCTGGCGTTCTTCGACCGGCATCGACGGGAAGCGCGCCGCCACTTCCAGCCACTTGGCCTTGCGCGGCGCATCGATGGTGTGCCAGTCGCGCTGCAGAGGTGCCAGCACGCTGCGCTGCTGTGCGCTCAGGCCGGCCCAGCTGGGGCCATCAACGTCTGCTGCGGCCACCATGGCAGGCCTGGTGGATTGCGCACCTGCGCCAGCGCCTGCCGCAGCGAGCAACGCCAGGGCGATGGAGCGCATCAGCGCAGACACGCGCAACGTGCCGTCATCACGGTGCCTCCCCGCTGCGCAGGAATTCACTGAAACCCGGGTCGCCATAGGCAGCAGGCGGCAGATCGTCGGCCAGCAAGGCGCTGTCGATCTCGGCCGCTGCCGCGATCAGCTGCAGATCATGGTGGTGCTGGATGAACACCAACCCGGCCACCAGCATCAGCAGCGGCAGCGCCGACACCAGGCGCAGCCACAGCGACGGCGGACCGCCCAGCGCCGCAACCCGCCCGGTGGACACCACGGCGGGTGCCGCCGCCAACATCGCCACCGTGCGGCGCGAAGCCAGCGCACGCTCTCGGTTGAACCGCAGGCGTTCAGAGATGTCATGCGGCAGCGACTGGGCGCTGCGGCTGAGATGGGCGGTCAGGCGCAAGGCCAACTGGCCTTCAAGCGCTTCCAGCTTGGGCAGGTGGCCCGCCGTCGGTGGGTTGGAATGGTTCAGCGGGTTCACGGCACGATTCCCTTGGTTCGCAGCGCCTTGGCCAAGGCATGCACTGCCCGCGAGCAATGGGTCTTGACACTGCCTTCTGAGCAGCCCATGACAGCAGCCGTCTCGGCCGTGTCGAGCTCCTCCCAGTAACGCAACAGGAAGGCTTCCCGTTGACGCGCCGGCAGCAGCTCGATCTGGCCTTCGATCACAAGCAAGATCTGTGACCGCGACACCGTGTCGGCCGCACTTTCGGCGCCCAGCATGCCGTCGGCCGATTCCAGGCTCTCCAGCAGGTCGAAATCCTCCCTGCTGCCGTCGACGTCGAAGTCCGACATGTTCTGCAACACCGCGTTGCGCACCTTCTGGCGCCGGAACCAGTCCATGGTGGCGTTGGACAGGATGCGCTGGAACAGCAGCGGCAGTTCTGCGGCTGGCCGGTCGGCGTATTTCTCAGCCAGTCGGATCATCGCGTCCTGCACGATGTCGAGCGCTGCATCTTCGTCACGCACCGTGTAAACGGTGCGCTTGAAGGCGCGCTTCTCAACACTCTTGAGGCAGTCGGAGAGTTCTTTGTCGCTGGCCAAATGTATCCCGGCGCCCAGATCTGACGGCGGCTGCAAACGCTGTTGATTATGTCACCGCGCCGACACGGTGCACCGCTTCGGCGCGGCGTGCATCGAACTGATGTGATAATGCTGCCTCGCACAAAGCGTCACTGGTCTCAAGCAGGCTCACCGACCCGAGTGAGCCTTTGTTTTTTGATCGCGCAATCATTGCGCAGGTGCCACATCCGCCTCACGAGGGCGTGAAGAGGCACACCGATGGTTTTTCGTCAGAGAAATTCACAGAGGTTCCCGAATGGACATGTCTGCTGCGGAAGTCAAGCGCGCCACCGCCCAAGGGCTGGAGCCACCGCAATCCCCCCCCGCCCAAGCACCTGAGCTCAACGGCTCGGAAATCATGGTTCGCTGCCTGCAGGCAGAGGGCGTCAA
>JBBRJU010000285.1:0-4405 GCA_038218895.1 Burkholderiales bacterium | reverse complement strand
GTGAAGCGGCAGAGGCAGGCGACGAGCCGTTCAACGAGCTGTGGCATCTGGTCCGCCCGGCCGATGGCCAGGGTGAATGGGCAATTGCCGGCATCACGCCGGTGCAATGACGGCTTGGCGCACAGCCAGCCAGGCGGCCTTCGGGCCGCTTTTTTTCGACCTGCATACACTGCGGATCCTGCCGATTTGGCACTTCCTCAGGTGCTGCCCGTGAAACCTGCCCGCCCCGCTCTGCGTCCTTCTCTGCGCACCCATCCGCACACCCGTCCGCACACCGCCAGCTTCCTGCTGGTACCGCTGCTGCTGGCTGCAACGCTGGCCACCGGCAATGCCTGGGCACAGGTGGCGGCATCGGCGCCGGCGGCGGCCGCGTCCGGCCCCACGCTGCGGCCCGAGGCGGCCAAACCCTTGGTGGCCGCGCAAGAAGCGGTGCGTGCCGCCAACTACGCCGACGCGCTGGCCCGCATTGCCGAGGCCGAGGCCGTGCCCGCGCTCACGCCGTATGAGCAGTACATCGTGCTGCGGCTCAAGGCCCCGGCGCTGTTCGGCCATGGCGACCAGGCTGGCGCGCTGGCGGTGTTCGTGCAAGTGGTGGCGTCGCCGTTGTTGCCGGCGGCCGAAAAGTTCAGCCTGACCGAGACGACCATCAAGCTGGCGCTGCAGCTCCAGAAGTACGACACCGCGCTGGGGCTGATGAAGGCCTACCTGGCTGACCGTGGCCCGTCTGCCGAGATGGCCAAGCTGTACCCGCAGGTGCTCAGCGTGCAGGGCGACCACGCCGGCGTCATCGCCAGCCTGCTGCCGCAACTGGCCGCCGACGAAGCGGCTGGCCGCGTCACCCCCGAGGCAACGTTGCGCCTGCTGGCCTTCAGTCAGGACAAGGTGAAGGACAGCGTGGGCTACCTGGCCACGCTCACCCGCCTGGCCGGCAGCACCGGCAAGACCGAATACTGGGACGAGCTGATCAACCGCACCGTGCGCAAGGACGGCTTCGCCGACGAGCGGCTGCGGCTGGATGTGTACCGCCTGCGCCAGACCGTGGGCATCACACTGGAAGCTGACGAAATCGGCGACATGGCCTTGCGCGCCAACCAGGCCGGCCTGCCGGCCGAGACCCAGGCGCTGCTCGATGCTGGTTATGCGTCCGGCCTGCTGGGCAAGGGCGTCAACGCGGCGGCCGACCAGAAGCTGCGGGAGTCGGCCACCCGGGCCGCCGCGCAAGACCGCAGCATGCTGGCCGACAGCGAGGCCGCCGCCCTGAAGGCCGTCAACGGCAATGCGCTGTATGGGCTGGGCATGGCCTTGTCGGCCACCGGCGCGCATGCGCGTGGTCTTGCGCTCATCACCCAGGGCATGGCCAAGGGCGGCCTGCGTCGCCCCGACGACGCCCAGCTGCATCTGGGTGTGGTGGCCTTGCGCGCTGGCAAGGCCGACCAGGCCAAGGCGGCATTTGCCGCCGTCAAGGGCAGCGACGGCGCGGCCGACCTGGCGCGCTTGTTCATCGTGCACATCGACAGCCCGGCCCGCAAGTGAGCGCAGGCGCTGCATGTTTCTGCTGCGCTCCCCCTTTCCTTCCCCTTCCACGATCCCTTCCCAACTGCTGAAAGTTTGACGATGAGTGCCTTGATCC
This sequence comes from Burkholderiales bacterium, assembly GCA_038218895.1. Classification (GTDB taxonomy): domain Bacteria; phylum Pseudomonadota; class Gammaproteobacteria; order Burkholderiales; family Burkholderiaceae_C; genus Pseudaquabacterium. The sequence continues at coordinate 2,775 of JBBRJU010000285.1, read as the reverse complement.
TGGGTCTGCTGATGTTTCTGGGCATGCACTCGGCACGCATCATGGCCGAGGGCTGGCGCACGCAGGTGATCGCCCGGCGTGGGCCGGGCGCCTGGAAGGGCCTGTACACCGTGGTGTCGGTGGTCGGTTTCGGGCTGATCATCTGGGGCTACGGCCAGGCCCGCCTGACGCCGGTGGTGCTGTGGCAGTCCCCGGTGTGGACGCGGCATCTGGCCGCGCTGCTGGTGCTGGTGGCCCTGGTGCTGCTGGTGGCCGCGCAGGTGCCGGGCAACAGCATCAAGGCCAGGCTGCACCACCCGATGGTGTTGAGCGTCAAGCTGTGGGCCGTGGCCCACCTGCTGGCCAACAACACCCTGGCCGATCTGCTGCTGTTCGGCAGTTTCCTGGTCTGGGCGGTGCTGGATTTCCGGTCGTCGCGCCAGCGCGACCGGGCCGCCGGCACGGTCTACCCGGCCGGCACGGCAGGCCGCACGGTGCTGGTGGTGGTGCTGGGCGTGGGCCTGTGGGCGCTGTTCGCGTTCTGGTTGCACGCCGTGCTGTTCGGCGTGAAGCCGTTTGGCCGCTGAGCGGGGCTGCCGGGCCGGGCAGCTGACCGGAGCTGTCGCGCCGGGCTGCTGAAGACAGCCAGTGCGACCGGTGCGACCAGTGCGGCGCGACCGTTCAGCGCCGGGTCAGGCGCGGGTCGCCTTCGGGCTTGGGCCCGAACAGCTGGTCGAACACCGTCTCGCCTTCCAGTTCACGTGTCTCCAGGCCCTGCAGCACTTCCTGCAGCGGTGGCTGCACGCGGGTGGCAGGCTGGGTGGCCTTGCCGGCGGCCGGCGCCTCCGGCCGCAGCGCACCGGGCGTGGTGTGCTGCCAGGCGCGGCTGTCGGGAAACGGGCGTCGGGGATGGCTCATGGGCCGCAGACTACCGCCTGCAACGGGTGCCGGTCCACCAAACTGACGCGCCGGACCCACACTGATCCTGCGTTGGCCGGCAACACCGGGCATCTGTCACGCCCGGCTGCTGCCGGCCTCGGGGCCCTCAGAACCCGATGCGCACGCTGGCCTGCAGTGCACGGCCGCCGGCGGGCGACAGGTCGCGGGCGGTGCGCAGCGCGCTGGCGTTGGTGGCCAGTACATCGCCCGGGTTGCTGAGCTTCAGCGTCCACAGCGCATCGGTGCCCGGGCCCAGACGCTGCGCCCAGCTGGCCCACAGGTCCAGCAGAGTCCAGGCAGGGGTCGCCACGTCGCTGGTAGGCACACGGCTCTGGCGCGCGGCATGGCGCAGCTGCACGCCGCCGCGCCAGGCGCCCTGCGCCGCGTCCAGCCCGGCCTGCAGCCGCAGCGGGGCGATACGCGGCAGCGGCTGGCCGCTGCGGCGGTTGTCGCCGCGCACCCAGTCCAGGCCGGCGGTGGCGTCCAGGGTCCAGCCGGCCAGCCAGGCGCCGGTGGCCAGCCGGCTGCGGGCCTCGACCTCGCCGCCGTGCAGCCGCGCCGCCACGCCGGTGAAGCGGTACACCGGCACGGCGATGCTGCTGCCGTCCTCGGCCTGGGCCAGCACCGTGGCGCCGGTGGCGTCCAGCGCGGTGTAGTTGGCAAAGCGGGTGTGCCACAGCGCCGCACGCAGGCTGTGGCCGTCCTGCTGCCACTGCAGGCCCAGCTCGGCATGGCGGCTGCGCTCCAGCCGCTGGTCGACATCGCCTTCTTCATAGGCGCCGGTGGCCACATGCAGGCCGTTGGCGAACAGCTCGTAGTAGGCCGGCGCCCGCTGGGTGCTGCCGATCGACGCCGACGCCCGCCAGCCGTTGGTGCCCAGCGGTGCCAGCAGCCCCAGCGACAGGCTGCGCGGGCGGAAGCTGCGCGACAGCGCCGGGCCGAACTTCAGCGCGGTGGCGTCGGCAGCGTCGCCGTCGGAACGCACCTTCACCGTCTCCAGGCGCACGCCGGCTTGCAGCGTGGCCACGCCCAGCGCCAGTTCCTGCAGGGTGAACAGCGCCTGGCTGCGGGTGCGGGTGCCGGGTACGAAGGCCTCGTCGCCCAGGGCGGAGAAGTCCAGCCCCTCCAGTTGCAGGCCGAGCGTGCCGCGCAGCGTGCCGCCGGCCAGCGCCAGCGGCGCCTGGTTGGCCTGCAGCCGCAGCTCCTGCCCGGTGCTCCTGAAGGTGGTGCCCACGGCGCCGTCGCCTTCCAGCTCCTGGTGCTGGTAGCGGGTGTGGCTGGCCTGCAGCGCCACGCTGCTGAACGGGCCGGCCAGGCCGCGGCGCTCGCCGGCCAGCTGCAGCCGGTCGCGCTGCATGCGGATGCGCACCGCCGGGTCCACCGCCACGCCGTAGTGGTTGCGGTAGCCGTCCACCGCGGCGCCGGCAAAGCCCCGGGCGTCGGCCCAGGACGCGCCCACGGCCGCGGCCTCGCTGGTGCCGTCGCTGTTGGCCACGCGGTGGCTGGGCGTGGCATCGCCCGGGCGGGTGAAGCCGGGCGTGCGCAAGTCTTCGCTCAGGCGCCGCGCCACGTCGGCATGCCAGTTCAGGCCGCCGGCGCCGGCTTCCAGCAGCGCGGCGCCGGCGATCTCACGGGCGGCACCGCCCAGGCGCAGCTCGGCCCGGCCACCCAGCTTGCCCAGCACGGTGCGGGGGATGCGGTTGTCGATGGCGTTGACCCCGCCGCGGGGTGCATTGCCCCCGAACAGCAGCGCGGCCGGGCCCCGCACAACCGCCCGCCGCGCGACCACCTTCGGCTCCACCGACAGTGCTTGGTCGACGCTTAGGTGGTCCGCGTCGGCCGTCGCGCCGCCGTTGT
>JBBRJU010000284.1:0-4447 GCA_038218895.1 Burkholderiales bacterium | reverse complement strand
GTGATGATGGCGCGACCGGGGGCCAAGCGGGGGATGGAAGTGGCGCTGCGGCGGGGCTGACCGGATCTTCGCGGGCAGTCCGCTTCTACCGAGTCAAGACTCTCAGCCTCTCAACCTTGCATCGCTTCGTCTGTCGACGGCTGTCGACGGCTATCGACAGGCATGGACGGCAAGCATCACCCCGCCACATTGACAACCACCGCCGTCACGTTGTCCCGTGCGCCCTTTTCCAGGGCCATTTGCAGCAGTTCATCCGGCCCCGCCCCGGCTGCGAGGACTTCTGCAATTTCGACCTCGCTCAGGGCCTTGAAGAGGCCGTCGGTGCAGAGCAGGAGCTTGTCGCCTGTCTGGATACGGCCCGAGACCTTGTCAAGTTCAAGTGCCATGTCTGAGCCCACCGCTCGGGTGATGACGTTGGCTTGTGGATGGCTCTCTGCATCTTCGGCCGGCAGGGCACCCGCGTCGACCAACTCTTGCACCAGACTGTGATCGCGTGTGACCTGGCTCAGCGTGCCGCCGCGCATCAGATAGGCACGCGAATCACCGGCCCACAGGCAGGCGAAATGCTCGCCTCTGGCCAACAGCACCACCACGGTCGTGGCGGGGGTTCTGCCTTGAGCGCTGGCTGCGCCTATCTCGTGCAACTCGGTGTGTACTGCGCCCAGGCGCAAGCGGACTTGTGCCAGCACCTCGGCGGCCGAAAGGCCCACCGGCAGGTCTGCCAGGGCAGCCACCGCAGCAGCAGAAGCCACATCCCCCGCCCCATGCCCACCGGCGCCATCCGCCACAGCCCAAAGGCCGATATCCGGGCGGCTGACATAGGCATCTTCGTTTCGTTTGCGTACCGTTCCGCAATGGCTGGCGGCTCTGGTCACCGGCTCGCGCAGCGCTTCAGAAGCCACGGGGGGCACTGCGACCACGGCTGCTACCGCAGCCACTGCGGCCACCGCTGCAGCAGGCGGCAATGTGTCGTCTTCGTCTGCGGCCGACCCGTCATCAGGCAATGCGCCTTCGGGCGGCAGCACGGATGGCGCTGATGGCAGCGCTGCATCAGGCACGTCCGCCACATCCACCACATCCACCACATCCATCACAGCGGCTACAGCAGCCGCAGAGACCAGCAAATCGCGAGAAGGTCCGAGCTCTGCTCCGGTGACCGGCTCCAGCATCATCGGCTCGGTTTCGTCCTGCACGGTGGCTGCTGCTTCGGGTCTGCGCCACTGCGCACTGCCCTCGCCACGCAACATCATCAAGAATTGAGATGGGGTGGGCAATGCAGACAGCACCCAACTCTGGCCCGCGCCCGTCGACCAACGTGAGACCGGCGGTTCGCCGGGGTCTGCCCTGGGCTCGGCCGGCACTTCCAGGCTCGTCAGCGCGCCAGCAAGCGTGTCCACGCCGGCGCACAGATCGATGCAATCCAGCCCGATGCTTTCCAGATCCGCAAACCAGGCCTCGGCCATTTGCGTTGGCTCGACCGAGGCCACTTCAGCCAGGGTCAACGGAAACAAGCGGCCGACCGAGTCCTGACTGGGCAACCAAACGCCAGCCACCGGCAGTGGCCCACAAACACCTGCTGCAAGACTGAAGCGCCAGGGCGGGGCGACCTCCCACAGTGCATCAAATTCGTCTTCCAGCACGCCTTTTGCGGATGCCACGCTGGCTTGCAACCAATCGTCCCAGGGGCCCACAAAGCTGCGTGGCAGGCCGCGTTGCACAAAGTCGCCATAGCTTGGCAACTTGCCAAAAAAACCGATCATCCCTGGCCTCGCCCCAAGGTGTTCACGCCAGTGGCCTGGCCCTGGGAAATCCCGTCAGCACACAGGACCTGAGCAACTCTTCTTGGGTGCAGGCTGCGCATCAGGGCCCCAATCTCGGGCAGCGGAAATCCGCCAGTTCGCGCAGGCCAAATGGATGCACGATCGAGTTTGTGCGCAGCTCAAACTCTGCAGCGCGGCTGCCACTTTGCATCGTCAAGCGCAGCTTGTCCGGCACGCTGGTGGGCTGCAGCCGAGAGCGTGCGACAAAGCGCAGCGCCGCCCAAGGGCCGTCATTGGCCAGCGGCGGTGCCTGCGCGTCACCGTCAAAGCTCAGAATGACTGCGCTGCGTGCAGGCCAGGTGAGGGCTACCGCGCGCCCAGGCATGCTGGATGCAGCAAGGGGCGTTTTGACGCCGTCCGCTTCCAGCGTGGCGCTGCGTGCGCCCGGGTCCAGTGCCAGGGGGACCAGCTCGAAACGCAACGACGCCGCTGCTTGCCCAGGCAAAGCGGCTGGGAAAAAGGCGTTGCGGATGACGGCAGCGCGTTGAAACTGGGCCACGTCGGAAGACGAGATGGGCGACTGCCCGCCAGCCATCGACACCGGCTGCCAGACCCGTTTGCTGGTGTCGACAAAATCACGCAGGTTTTGCGCGAAGAACTGCTCAAAAGCACCACCTGGACCGAAGAGCCGGACAAAGTCGTTCATCGGCATGTCAGCGGCGCCAGGATCCTGGCTGAACGGAAACCGCGTCTCAACACCGCTGCAAAACGGTGCCAGTTGTTGCGCCGCCGCAGCCGCCACAGCGGCCCGTGTGCCGCCTGCGCGGACGCTGGAGGATGACTGGGCTGCCACCGTCAACCAGCGAGACAGGGGCTCAGGCGCGATCTTGGCCTCATCCAGCAGCCGCTGGCTGGCATCCAGGCCGACCGCAGCCTGCAACGGTGCGCTGCCAGGTGCCGTTGAAGCCACCTTGGCCACCTGCTCATACATCGCACTCAAGAGCCCCAGCACCATGTCCAGCGGCTTGCCGGCAGCTTCAATCAGCGGCTTGAAATGATCCTCCACCACTTTGCCGACCACTGCTGCGGGGTTGGTCTGGCTGGAAACCCCCATCGCTTCAGCCACACGACTGGTGGCTGCACCTGTGGCTGCAGCCATGCCCGCAGTGGCAGCCCCACCCAATCCTGCCGGGGCATTGACCGAAGGCGGCCTCACGGCGCCCAGCACAGCCGAGGCTGCTGTACCGCCGGCCGGGGCGGCCGCCACTGGCGCAGTGCCAGGTGAGAGCTGACGTGCAACGCCTTGCAACAGGTCCTTCAACGGTGAATTGGGCGCGCCCAGCATGTTCAATGCGGCAGCAGCCTTGCTGGGGCTGCCGAATGGCAGCAGGACCACGCTGTTGAGCATCTTGCTCCACTCGCTGATGTAGTCCTGTGCGTAAAGCTGCAACACCGCCGTTTCCAGCTGTTGCGCATCCCCCGCAGTGGCAGCAGCATCCGGGCCCAGCACCCAGCTCTCCGACTGTGCTTCGCGCAGAGCTTTGGGCAATTGGGTCAGGAAGGCACGGTGTAAACCTTCGGTCGTGAACAGCCCAGGCACCGACGCTTCATCGACGGCTTGGCCTTGCTGCAGGGCAAAGAGCGGCCGCGCAGCCGGGCCCAGTGAATCCGCAGGCTTCCAGGGTGCGATGCTGGTGGCGGTGGACCGAATGCGGGCGTAGACCCGCTCAGACATCGGCAGCCGCGAGAAGATGCGTCTGGCTTGATCGACCAAAGCACCGTCCAGCGCATAGGTCTCAAAGTCCTGTTCAAGCAGGGCATTCAAGTGCAGCGACAGCTTTTCGCGCTCGGCAGCACCTGCTGCGCCGGGGAAACTCTGCGCCCAATCCAACTCCATCCACTCCTGGATCAGCGCAGCGTCCAGCGGGCCCTGGCGCCCCAGCATCAGATAAACGCGGGTGGCCAGGTACAGATAGGCGGGCTTTTGCATGCCCAAGCGCATCTGGCTTTCAAGCCTGGCCAGCAGACGTGGCAACAAGACTCTCTCCAATGCATGGTCATAGGCCAGGTCGCCGGCCATCGACAGCTTCTTTTCCTGGCTCAGGCCCAGGCCGCCACTGCCGCCGCCGGCAGATGGCGGCAGGGCCCTGGCTTTGTCCAACAAGGGCAACAGGCTGGCCAGATCATCATTGGCGTTGACCGTTTGCAGCGGCAGCGCTTGGGCCTGAGTCTGTGCCGCCTCCGTCGCCACTTGAACCTGCTGCAGACGCCCGGATTCGAGATGCCAGGCGTAACCACCCCAGCCCAGCCCCAGCAACAGCAACAGCGCAGACCCGCCGATGGCCGCCAGGCGCAGCTTGCCGGCCCTGCGCTCCTGCCCTTTGTCCTTGGCTGCCAACCTGGCTTCGTTGAACACCACATCCAGCAACAGGCGGCCAAGAAAATAACTGCGGCCCTTTTGTCCCATCACCGCTGCAGGGCGCCGCGGGTCCAGGCCAAAGGTGCGCGACAGCGCACCCGTCAGCCTGTCGATCGGGGTGCCTTCTTGGGTGCCCGAAGTGAAGTACAGGCCTCGCAGGAAGGGCGCCGGATCGAGCTTGGAGCCGCCAAATGCAGATTTGACGAAGTCGCCCAGCGGCCCCTGCAACGATGCAAACTGAGACGGAAAGCCTGCAATGCTGGCCCTT
>JBBRJU010000283.1:0-4452 GCA_038218895.1 Burkholderiales bacterium | reverse complement strand
ATCCTGCAGCGCGTTCAGCACGTGGTCGAGTTCGATCGTCAGGGTATGAATCTGGTCGCGGTTGATGGGCGTGGTGAACGAGCGGTGCAGCAACCGGATCAATTCAGCCTTGATCTTGTCGGCGCTCTGCTCGTTCATGTTCACCTCGGCCACCAGCACTGCAGTGTCTTCGGTGCCGCTGCCCAGGCCGTTCATCAGGCGCAGGGTGGCATTGGCGCCGGCGACCACGCGGTCGGAGTGCGCGGCCAGGAGCTCGAAGAACTCTTTGCGCTGCGGCATCAGGCTGCTGAACATGGCTTCTCCTGCGGGTGTTCGTTACGCCGGATTGTTGCCTGTGCCCGGTGCAGAAGTCGCTACGCCGGTCCTTCTGGGCGTCGTCCTCAGGTAAACCCGCAGAACCAGGGGCGTTTGCCTGCATCGGAAGGCCCCAGGCGCAGCCGGCGCCTGCGCCCTGAGGTGCTGGGCTCACTAGAAGAAGACCGCAAAGCTGCGATGAGGCGTCTTGCGCCACCTGGCGCTTGCACGCCCGAGCCCACACGGTGGCGCCCGGGCGTGCCGCCACAGGTGCCCCGGGGGCCTGCAGGCCCACACCCCGGCGCCTCTGGTATTGTCAACAGCAGTGCCGCAGCCTGCGGCGCGGTAGGAGCCGTTGCCGATGATCATTTCCGAGCTTGCACGGCGACTGGCGACCACGACCATGTTCTCGCCACTGCCCAAGGCGCGGCTGATCGCGCTGCTCGCAGGCAGCCCGCGCCGGCAGGCGCTGGCGGGTGACTGGGTCGACGATGCGTCCGCTGGCCTGCGCCACCACCTCGTCTTGCTGGCCGGCGCTGTCGAGGCCCGCCGCGGCTGGGTGGGGGCCGATGGCGAGCCCTGCAGCACCACGCGCCTGGTGCAGGTGGACGCCGCCGGCCCCGGCTTCGCGATCGTCAATGCCGTCGGCCCGCAACTGCATGTGCGTGCGCTTGGCAACATCGACTATCTGTCAATCGACAGCGATGAACTCGACGATTTGCTGGGCTGGGGTCACCTGGGTGCGTTCGTGCTGCCCGAGCCGCATCTGAAGGTGTTCCACCGTTTGCCGCTGGACTGCGTGGCACAGGCCATCCAGCGCCTGGTTGAACGCACCGTGGCGGCGGGCGATGCCATCGTCCGGCAAGGCGAGGCCGGCGATGCCTACTACGTCATCCTCGCCGGCGAGGCCGAGGTCTGGGAGGCCGGCGCTGACGGCGCGCCGCCGCGGCTGGTCAACCGCCTCGTCGACGGCGACAGCTTTGGCGAAGAAGCGCTGCTGGCAGACGGCCTGCGCGGCGCCACGGTCACGATGACCACCCCTGGCCGGCTGCTGGTGCTGGGCAAGGCCGACTTCGACACCCTGATGCGGCCACCGCTTGTCGAGCAGATCGATGCCGACCAGGCGCGCCAGTGGCTGGACCGCGGGGCCGCGCAGCTCATGGACTGCCGACACCCTGACGAGTACGCCGCATGCCACATTCCGGGCGCCCATTTGGTGCCGCTGGACCGGCTGCGGCACGAAGGCGTCTACCGCATCGAGGCCGATCTCACCTGGATCGTGTGCTGTCGCAATGGCCAGCGCAGCCGGGCCGCCGTCTTTCTGCTGCGCGAGCGCGGCATCCACGCGCTGGTGCTCACTGCTGGCCTGGCCGGTTGGCCCTACGAACTCGTTACCGCAGGTGTCTGAGCGTGGCGTCTGGCCATCGTGGGCGGCCAGAACTGGCCGCCGGGCGCGCCATTCGCAACCTCCAGCAGGCGGCCCTTGCAGTGGCGTGTGGTCCTGTTCACTCACGCCAAAGCTGGAACGCCGGCGCCAGCGCCCAGCCGCTACATCTTCACCATCACATGCCGCGCCACGGTGTAGTCCTCGAGCGCATACATGCCCAGGTCCTTGCCGTAGCCCGATGACTTCATGCCGCCGTGCGGCATCTCGTTGACCAGCATGAAGTGGGTGTTGATCCAGGTGCAGCCGTACTGCAGCCGCTTGGCCACGCGCATGGCGCGGCCCACGTCGCGGGTCCACACCGACGAGGCCAGGCCGTAGTCGCTGTCGTTGGCCCAGGCCACGGCCTGCTCGGGGTCGGTGAAGCGGGTGACGCTGACCACCGGGCCGAAGACCTCGCGCTTGACGATTTCGTCTTCCTGCCGTGCACCGGCCACCACCGTGGGCTCGTAGAAGAAGCCGGCGCCGGCGCGCGGCTTGCCGCCGGCGGTGATCTCCATGTGGCCGGCCATCTGCGCGCGTTCGACGAAGCTGGCCACGCGGCTGCGTTGGCGGTCGCTGATCAGCGGGCCGATCTCGGCGTCGGCCTCGTCGGGCGGGCCCATCTTGATGCTTTTGACTGCCGCCGACAGATCGGCCACCAGGCGGTCGTAGACCTTGGCGCCGGCATACACGCGGCAGGCGGCGGTGCAGTCCTGGCCGGCGTTGTAATAGCCGAAGGTGCGCAGGCCTTCGACCACCGCGTCGATGTCGGCGTCGTCGAAGACCAGCACCGGCGCCTTGCCGCCCAGTTCAAGGTGGGTGCGCTTCAAGGTGCCGGTGGCCGCCTGCAGCACCTTGCGGCCGGTGCTCACGTCGCCGGTCAGGCTGACCATCGCCACCTTGGGGTGTTCCACCAGCGGCTGACCCACGCTGGCGCCGCGCCCGGCCAGCACATTGAGCACGCCCTTGGGGAAGATTTCGGCCGCCACACGGGCCAGCAGCAGCGCGGTCAGCGGCGTCTGCTCGCTGGGCTTGATGACCACGGTGTTGCCGGCGGCCAGGGCCGGGGCGATCTTCCAGGCGGCCATCATCAGCGGGTAGTTCCAGGGCGCAATCGAGCCGACCACACCGATCGCATCGCGCCGGATCATGCTGGTGTGGCCAGCCAGATATTCATTGGCCACGGTGCCGCCGACGCAACGTGCGGCACCGGCAAAGTAGCGGAAGCAGTCGGCCACCGCCGGGATCTCGTCGCCCAGCGCACGGGCGAATGGCTTGCCGCAGTTCAGTGATTCGAGCCGGGCAAATTCGTCGGCGCGCGTCTCGACGGCATCGGCCAGCTTCAGCAGCAGGCGTGACCGCTCCATCGGCGTGGTCTCGCTCCAGTTGTCGAAGGCGCGGTGCGCTGCCGACACCGCCTTGTGCACTTGGTCGACCGAGGCTTCGGGCAGGGCCACCAGCAGTTCGCCGGTGGCGGGGTTCAGCACCCGTTCGGCGTCGCCCTCGCCGGGCACGAAGGCGCCGTCGATCAGCAGGTCGGTGTAGAGCTCGGGGGCGTCGGCCATGGGGGTCTCCTTGCAAGGGGGGAAGTCAGCGGTGGGCGGGGTCGTCCGCACGGGTCAGGCGGTAGGCCAGCAGGATCGGCACGAAGGTCAGCGCGATGATCACCACCGCCACCACATTGGTCACTGGCCGCTGGCGTGGGCGGATCAGTTCCTGCAGCATCCAGATCGGCAGCGTGGTCTGCTGGCCGGCGGTGAAGGTGGTGACGATCACCTCGTCGAAGCTCAGCGCAAAGGCCAGCAGCGCGCCGGCCAGCAGGGCCGAGCCCAGCTGCGGCAGGATGACGTGGCGCAGGGTCTGGAAGCCGTCGGCACCCAGGTCCATGCTGGCCTCGACCAGGTTGGGGTTGAGCCGCCGCAGCCGCGCCACCGCGTTGTTGAACACCACCACCACGCAGAAGGTGGCGTGGCCGATGACGATGGTCCAGAACGAGAACGGGATCTCCAGCGTGCCGTAGGCCGAGCGCAAGGCGATGCCGGTGACCACACCCGGCAGCGCGATCGGCAGGATCAGCAGCAGCGAGACCGCATCGCGCCCGAAAAACCGGCTGCGCGCCAGCGCTGCGGCGGCCAGTGTGCCGAGCACCAGCGCGATCGCGGTCGACCAGGCCGCCACCTGGAAGCTCAGCGTGATGGCCTGCCAGACATCGTCGCGCCCCCAGGCCACGCCGAACCAGCGTGTGGTCAGCGCCGGCGGCGGAAACACATAGGTCTTGTCCTCGGCGCTGAAGGCATACAGCACGATCAGCGCCAGCGGCACTTGCAAAAAAGCCACCACGCCCCAGGCGGCGGTGCGCAGGCCCCAGGAGGCGCCGCCCGCTGTGGTCGGGTCAGTGCGCATCGAAGGCCCCCAGGCGGCGTGCCAGCCACAGCCACGCGCCGATCACCAGGATCGGCACCAGCGAAAACGCCGCCGCAAACGGCAGGTTGCCGGCCACGCCCTGCTGCTTGTAGACCACCTGGCCGATGTAGTTGGTGCTGTCGCCGATGACCTGGGGAATGATGTAGTCACCCAGGGTCAGCGAGAAGGTGAAGATCGAGCCTGCGGCGATGCCCGGCAGCGCCAGCGGCGCGATCACGCGCCAGAAGGTGGTGGCCGGCGCTGCGCCCAGGTCGGCGCTGGCCTCCAGGCAGCTGGCCGGGATGCGCTCGACAGCCGCCACGATGGGC
>JBBRJU010000282.1:0-4463 GCA_038218895.1 Burkholderiales bacterium | reverse complement strand
GGCGGCGGTGTGCAGCAGCGCTTTCGGTTCACCGCCACCACCACCGGCACCCACATGCTGCGTTTCGCCTTGCAACGCAGCTGGGACGACCAGCCGCAGGCGGTGCAGCGGGTGGCCGTTGACGTGCGCTGACCGGGGCCTGGGCGCGCTGGCGCTCAGCCGGCGAAAAACCGTTCCACCAGCGCGAACTGAGCGGGCGTGTTCAGCGCCGGGGCATGGCCGCAGCCGGGGATGGTGACGACCACCGCACGCGGGCCGCGGTTGCGCATGGCTTCGGCCACGTCGGGCAGCAGCAGGTCGCTGTCGGCACCGCGCAACACCAGCACCGGGATCGGCAGCGCGTCCCAGGCGTCCCACTGGTCATCATCCTGCGGGTGGGCGGTGCACTGGCGCACCAGCGCCGGGTCGTGGTGCGGCGTCACGCGGCCGTCGGCCAGCCGCCGCACGCTGGTGTCGGTGAGGCGGCGCCATTGGGCATCGGTCAGCGCGCCACAGGGCGCGTAGATGCGGCGGAAGTACTGCTCCAGCCCGCCCACGGTGGCAAAGGCCGGCGGGCTGCCGGCATCCCCTTGCAGGCGCGCCACCGCCGCAGGGCCCGGCGCGGGGCCGATGTCGTTCATCACCAGGCGCTGGATGCGCCCGCGCAGCACGCCGGCCGCAGCGCGCAGGCCGATGGCCCCGCCCATCGCCGTGCCCAGCCAGTGGCACTGGGCGATGCCCAGCTGGTCGAGCAGGTCCACCGCCTGGGCGGCATGGAAGCCCAGGCGGTACTCGTCGTCGGGCACAGGGCTCCATTGCGACAGGCCACAGCCCAGGGTGTCGGGGCAGATGATCCGCCAGCGCCGGGCCAGGTGGGCAGCGATGTCGTCCATGTCGCGGCCGGTGCGCGCCAGGCCATGCCAGGCCACCACCACCTCGGCATGCGGGCTGCCCCAGGCCATGTAGTGCAGCTCGCGGCCCTGGCAGATGGCGTAGTGCGAGGTGGCGAACATGGCAGCGCCGAGCTGTCGGATTGGTCGGATTGGTCGGATTGGTGGGATCGGTCGAATCAGTCGGGCACGACCAGGGTGTTGCCATTCATGCGGATGGCGTCCGCTGCTGCCGGCGTGGTGGCAAAGGCCGGCACATTGGCCGCCGACAGCGCCGGCGCGGCGCCGGGCGTGCCACCGCGCGGCGTGGTGCGCAGCACCTGGCTGGCCGGCAGCGGCGTGCCGTTTTTCAGGTGCGCGTAGACGGCATCCAGCGCCCGGTTCAGGTACAGGTGCAGCGGCACATAGCGGCTGTCGTAACCCGGCAGCAGCGCCGGCAGGCCGATGAAGCCGTCGAAGTGCTGGGCATTCGTCACCTCGATGTAGCGCAGCTGGCTGGCGGCGCCGTCGGCCAGCAGGCTCAGCGCGGTGTAGGGCCGCGAGGTGTGGTTGACCGGCAGCAGCGCGTCGTCACGGCCGTGCACGATCAGCGTCGGCTTGCCGCCGAGCCTGCCGTTGCGGCGGGTGGCGTCCACTCCAGCCTGCAGTGCCCGGGCGGCGGCATCGGTGCCGGTGAGCAGCGCGCGCAGGCACAGCGCGCCGTCGAGGTTCCAGTCCTGCACGCCGGTGCTGGGCGAGAACGAGAACATGTCGCGCAGCGCCGCGCCGGGGCTCCGGTTGTTGATCAGCTGCACGCCGACGGCGGGCGGCACGCCGTTGCCGGTGGCCGCCATGGTGGGCAGGCCGGCGGCCAGCGCATCGGGCAGGCCCTGGGCGGTGGTGCTGCCGAAGCTGAAGCCGCACAGATTGTCCTGGACGCTGGCGCGCGCCAGGGCATTGGCAAAGGTGACGGTGACTGCCGGCGCCACCTCGAAGGCGATGTGCGACGCATGCAGCAGGTTCGACTCGGCCTCCCAGCCATAGTCGCGCAGCTTCTGCAGTGCCTCGTCGGCCTGGGCTGCGGCGGTGGTGGCTGTCAGCAGGCCCTTGGCCTTCAGCGACGCACAGCGGTTGGCTGCAAAGCCGGGGACCACATAGAACCCACCGGGCGAGCCCGCCAGCTGGGCCGATTGCGAAGCGCAGGCCTGGTACAGGTTGGCGTAGCTGGTGAAGTCGACCAGGGTCTTGGCGGTGGTGGCCACCAGGCTGCTGCCGCGCTGCACCTGCACGCCGGGGTTGGCCGGCATCTCGATGGCCGGCTCGGCCACGGCCACGCCGTCGATCAGGCCGGCGCGGTCTGCTTCAGCGGCGGCGATGGCTGCGCCGCCGCCGTTGGACACACTGGACGCGATCACCAGGGTGTTGCCGGGGTGGATGTCGCGGCGGCGCAGGTTGGCGCCCACCGTCGGGCTGAACTGCTCGTTGAGCACGTAGAACGCGAACTCCACTGCCTGCAGCGTGGCGTTGCCCCAATCCTTCTCGGGGTTGCGGCCCGAGTGCGCATGCTTGAAGGCAAAGCGGTTGGGCGTGGCGGCATTGAAGGCGGCCAGCTCGGCCACGCTCAAGCCGGCATTGAACTGCGCCGCGGTGCCAGCCGTTGCCGCGCTGCTGCGGGTGCCGTCGATCAGCGGCACGGTGTCGGTCTGCAGGTCATGCGGTGCCGCGCCGGTGCCCTTGTCGGTGTAGGCCACTGCGCAGCCGCGCTTCAGGCCCCATTCACCGGTGCTGATGGCGCCATACACACCGCGTGAGCCCGAGCTGGTGGCGGTGATGATGCAGGGCTGGGCCGGGTTGAAGCTGTCGGGCACCTGCACCAGCAGGGTGACGTTGCGTGCGCCGCTGCCGTCGGCACCGCTGTTGGCGCTGAAGGTGATGTATTCGGTGCCGGCGATCTTGCCTTCGCCGGTGCCGGCCACGCCTGCAGCATCGACGTTGGGGCCGTAGAACACGCCGTAGCCGCCAGCGGCCGTCATGTCGACCAGGGCGCGGTAGTTGTTGTAGATCGCCAGCCGGCGCAGCTCGGCCGCCGTGGGCGTGGCCGACGTGGCGGGCACCGCCGCAGCGGCCAGGCCGGTCTTGCCCAGGCCGGCGGTGAGCAGGTCGTCGCTGCTGCCGTCATGGCGCTGGCTGGCCACGCTGCCGGCAAAGCCGGGCTTGACGCTGACCTCGACCGCGTCGTCGCTGAGCAGGCAGCCCGACAGCAGCGTGGTGGCGGCCAGCGCCACGGCGCTGACCGGCAGGCGGCCAGGTCCGGTGCCGGGCCTGGTTCTGGTTCTGGTTCCGGTTCTGGTGGTCATGGTGTCTCCTCAGGGTGGTGTTGTCGTGGGTCGTCTTGCCATGGACGGTGCGTGATGGCCGGCGTTCGACTCGCCAGCATTGCCGTGTCCGGCTTTGCCATGGTCAGCATTGCAGGGCCGGTGTCGTCATGGCCGCTGGCGCAGTGCCAGCGCCCGCAACCGCCCCACCACGCCGGCGGGAAAGTGGTAGACGCTGAGCACGAACAGCACGCCCAGCCACAGCAACCAGCGGTCAGGCGTGACCACGGCGCTCAGCAGCGGCACACCGTCCAGCGCGGTGGCGCCCAGCATCAGCAGGTCTTGCAGATAGTTCTGCGCCAGCACGAACAGCACCGCGCCCACCACCGCGCCGTAGACCGTGCCCATGCCGCCGATCACCACGATCAGCAGGATGTCGAGCATGATCTCGAAGCTCAGCGTGGTGTCGGGCCCGGTGTAGCGCAGCCACAGCGCCAGCAGCACGCCGGCCAGCGTGGCGAACAGCGCCGCCAGCACATTGCTGAGCGTGCGGAACACCACCGTGCGATAGCCGATGGCCTCGGCGCGGAAGTCGTTCTCGCGGATGGCCTGCAGCACCCGCCCGAACGGTGAGTTGACGATGCGCAGCAGCACCGCAAACGCCACCAGCACCACCACGAACAGCGCGTAGTAGCTGAAGATGCGCCCATCGATGGTGATGCCCAGCACCGGGGCCGAAAACGGCTCGAACGACGGGCTGAACAGCACCGGGTTCTTGAAGCTGAGGCCGTCTTCACCGCCGGTGAAGTCGCTCAACTGCGACGCCAGGGTCTGGAAGGCCGACGCCACGGCCAGCGTGATCATCGCGTAGAAGATGGCCTTGACCCGCAGCGAGAACAAGCCGATCACCAGCGACAGCACCAGCGACACCCCCAGCGCGCAGACGGTGCCCACCGCCAGCGCGGCCCAGCCTTCCCCCATGCGGGTGCTGGCAATCGCCACGCCGTAGGCACCGATGCCGAAGAACATGGTGTGGGCGAAGCTGACGATGCCGGTGTAGCCCAGCAGCAGGTCGTAGCTGGCCACCAGCAGGATGAACACCAGGATCTTGGCCGCCACATTCAGTGACTTGCTGCCGGGAAAGGCAAACGGCGCCACCGCCAAGCCGACCAGGATGATCAGCAATGCCGCTGCAAGCCAGCGGCTGCGCGGCAGGTCGTGGGACAGGAATCTGTTCAACATGGGCAGCACCGGTTGATCACCGGTTCGTCACCGGGTACAAGCCCTGCGGCCGCCACAG
>JBBRJU010000281.1:0-4475 GCA_038218895.1 Burkholderiales bacterium | reverse complement strand
GGAACGGGCGCAGGCCGGGGAAGGGGTTGCGCGTGGCGGCCGGTGTCATGCGGGTGTCAGGGGCGCGTCTTCGAGGCCCAGCGCCTGCAGCAGCGCGGCCAGCGCGGTGCCGTCCACACCGGCCAGCAGGTCGAGCGTGGCGGCATCGGCCAGCGCCTGCTCCAGGTCCTTGTCGGGCGTGTGCGGCGGCAGCAGGGCCAGCCAGCGTGACGGGCCGCTGCCGCCGCCACTGATGGCGGCCTGCTTCTGCAGACCACTGAGCTGGTGGAACTTCCAGGCCTCGTCGCCAGCGCCATAAACCACCAGCACCGCCCGGCTGCCGGCCACCAACTGGGCGTTGCGCTGGCGCAGCTCGGCAGCGTCGCCGGCAAACACTGGCACGCTGACCGCCAGGCCCTGCGCGCGCAGTGCCTTCACCAGCGGCACGGCGGCAGGGCGGTCGGCCTCGGTCATCAACAGGTGCACCCGCGGGCCCAGGCCGGCGGCCGGCGCAGGCGCAGGCGCTGCCTTCTGCAGCGCCTGGATGGCCTGCAGGGCCTGGTGCACCGCGCCCTTCAGTGCCTCGGCGTCGCCGTTGAGCAGGTCGGCACCGCGCTGCAGGCTGGCGTCGGCCTGCAATGCGTCGCGGTAGGCCTGCTGTTCTGGCCGCTCACCGTGCGCGCCAGGCGCTAGCCACAGGATGCGGCGCAGACCGCTGGCCTGCGAAGCATCGGCCGCCATGGCGTTCTGCAGTGCCACCAGCGACAGGCCCGTCGGCCCTTCGGGCACCGGCCCGGTGCTGCTGCCCACCAGGTGCACCGCCAGCGCAGCGCGCGCCAGCTGGTCGGCCAGCTCGGGCCGCAGCAGGTCTTCGGTCAGCGGCAGCTGCTGCGCGGGCAGCACGGTGTGGCCATGCAGGCGCAGGTCGGTCACCAGCTGGGCGCGCACCGTCTGCAGGTCACGCCCGCATTCGGCCACGAACACCACCTGGCCGGTGCCGGGCGCCGCGGCCGCAGGCGCCCCTGAAGCCGGCGCACCGGCGGCCGGCGCATCGGCCAGCGCACGCAGGTTGTCGGCCATCTCCACCGCCAGGTCGCTCACCCGGCGCAGGAATTCCTGCCGTTCGGCGTCGCCGAAGGCGGGGTCGATCTCCACCTGGCGTTGCCCGTCGTCCGTGTAGAACGGGTGGCCCAGCGAGCGCTCGAACAGCGGCGGCACCCGGTCGCCGGGCGCCAGCGGCGTCTTCAGCACCTTGACCAGCCGGGTCATGTTCTGCACCTGCACGCCGCCGGCCGCCGTGGCGAAGCCCTCCACTTCAGCGTTGCACCAGGCCGACCGGACATAGCGCGGTGTGAGGATGGACACCAGCAGCGCGGCCCGGGGCAGCTGCGCGCGTATCTCGTCGCCGAAAACATCGTCGCCACGCAGCTTGTCGTCACGCCACAGGCGTGCGGGCTCGCCCAGGCGCTGGCTGAGCCTGGTCTTCAGCACCGCATGGAAACGGCTGACCCAGCCTAGCTGGCCGGGCTCCAGCGGCTCGTTGTCGATGTGGGCGTAGCTGATGAAGGCGTGCAGGTCGAAGGGCATCGGGCGGTGGGCCTCATGGCAGGCGGTGGCGCTGTGCGCAGCCATCATGCCTCTGGCGGCAGCTGGTCGGCCATCGGGGTCTCCACAGGCGGGCGCAGGTGTTGCGACCGCCATCTTCCGCAACCGCCATCTTCCGCAGCTGCCATTTGCCGCGACCGTCATGCGCTCTTGATTTGCCGCGGCTGCCATGCACCCTGCCTTTGCTGCGCGGCGGCAGCCATGCGCAGTGCCGGCCATGCGCCGCGCCTGTCGCCGCACTGCGGCACACTCGTGCCATCCGCCACACCCGCCGACCATGACCGCCCCGCCAACCGACGCCCGCCATGCCCTGGTGCTGTTTTCAGGCGGCCAGGATTCCACCGCCTGCCTGGCCTGGGCTCTGGACCGCTATGCCCATGTCGAGACCATCGGCTTCGACTACGGCCAGCGCCACCGCGTCGAGCTGGATTGCCGGCGCGTGGTGCGCGATGCGCTGACCGCACAGTTTGCGCATTGGGCTGCACGGCTGGGCGACGACCACCTGCTCGACCTGCGCCTGCTGGGCCAGATCAGCGACACCGCGCTGACCAGCGACCGCGCCATCGGTTTTGCCGCCAACGGCCTGCCCAACACCTTCGTGCCCGGTCGCAACCTGTTGTTCTTCAATTTTGCGGCGGCGGTGGCCTGGCGGCGCGGCG
The DNA here is from genome assembly GCA_038218895.1 of Burkholderiales bacterium. Lineage (GTDB taxonomy): Bacteria > Pseudomonadota > Gammaproteobacteria > Burkholderiales > Burkholderiaceae_C > Pseudaquabacterium. The sequence continues at coordinate 2,232 of JBBRJU010000281.1, read as the reverse complement.
CCAGCGTGCTGGTGGGCGGCATGTGCGAGACCGATTATTCCGGCTACCCCGATTGCCGCGACAACACCCTGAAGGCGCTGCAAGTGGCGCTGAGCCTGGGGCTGGATGCACCGATGGTGGTCGAGACACCGCTGATGTGGCTGAGCAAGGCCCAGACCTGGGCGCTGACCGACCGTCTGGGCGGCGCGGCACTGAACGCGCTGATCGTCGACCACACCCACACCTGCTATCGGGGCGAGCGCGGCACCCGACATGCCTGGGGCAGCGGCTGTGGCCAGTGCCCTGCCTGCAAGCTGCGGCGCAGCGGTTTCGAGGCCTGGCAGGCCCGGGCACCCGCACCGTGATCGGTGCCTGGGTCTGGTGGGCGGGCCTGCTGGCGGTTCTGGGCCTGTGGGTGCTGGGCGCCTACAACCGCACCACCGCGCTGAAGGCTGCGGTGCTGGCCGGTTGGGCCACGCTGGACGCGGCGCTGCACGTCCGCGCCCAGGCCATGGTGGCGCTGCTGCAGGCCGCTGCCAAGCCCCTGGCCAGCGAAGCCGCCGCGCTGGATGCCGTGGCCCAGGCGCTGACCCAGGTCCAGGCGGCGGCCGATGTGGTGCGCCGTGCACCTGTGCTGGCCGATGCGGTGGCCGATCTGGGCAAGGCCGACGCCGTGCTGGCAGCCGTGCTGGTGCGCCTGGTGTCGCTGGTGGAGCAACAGCCCGCGCTGCTGGCCAGTGCCGACGTGGCCGGCCCGCTGCAGGTGCTGCAACAGGCGCCTGGCCGCGTGGCCTTTGCGCGCCAGGTGTTCAATGAGGCTGGCGCCGCCTACAACACCGCCACCAGCCAATTTCCCACCCGGCTGTTGGCCTCGCTGCTGCGCTTCGGGCGGGCGGGGCGGTTTTGAGGGGCTGTCCTGCGGGACGGTTCTGAGGACGGTTCTGAGGGACGGCCCCGCAGGGCAGTTTCGAAAGCTGCTCAGCCGCGTTCAGCCATGATCGACGCGGTGGCCACCAATTCGTCGAACATCGCGAGCGACACCGCGCCCGACACCGAATAGGGGTCCAGCTCGGCGGTGGCCGAGTACTTCAGCAGCAGCGCCGGGTTCAGCCGTGCCATGTTCACCTGGCCCATTGACCAGCCGGCAAAGCGGCGCTCGCCGATTTCCTCATAGCTGAGCAGCACCACGTCGCCGTGGCGTTTGTCCGCAGCGATCTTGAGATACAGCTTGTTCACCGCCGCACGTCCACCTTCCAGCGCCTGGATGAAGATGCCGCTGGAGTAACACAGCAGCCCGGTCACCCCCAGCGCCGGGTTGTTGCTCTTGCTCTGCCGCAGGATGCCCAGCAGGGCGTCCTGGTCCATCTGGGCGGCAGCCCGGCTTGCATACAGCAGTCGTACCAGCATGTTCAAGTCTCCCGTCTTTGCACGGTTCAGGTCAGCGTTCAAGAGGCATTCTTCTTTGACAGCAGCGTGAGGAATTCGCGCCGCAGGTTGGGGTCTTTGAGGAAGGCGCCGCGCATCACGCTGTTGGTCATCGCGGTGTCGTCGTCTTTGACCCCGCGCCAGTGCATGCAGAAGTGGTCCGCCTCCATCACGATGGCCATGCCGTCGGGCTTGACCCGGTCTTGCAGCGCATCCGCCAGCATGACCACCGCTTCTTCCTGGATCTGCGGGCGGCTCATCACCCATTCACAGACCCGGGCGTACTTGGACAGGCCGATCAGGTTGGAATGCTCGTTGGGCAGCACGCCGATCCACACCCGGCCCAGGATGGGGCACAGGTGGTGGCTGCAGGCGCTGCGCACGGTGATGGGCCCGACGATCATCAGCTCATTCAGGCGCGAGAAGTTGGGGAACTCGGTCACCACCGGCATCGGCACATAGCGGCCGCGGAACACCTCATCGACAAACATCTTGGCCACCCGCTTGGCAGTCTCATTGGTGTTGTGGTCGCTGTTGGTGTCGATCACCAGCGCGTGCAGCACCTGCTGCATGTGCTGCTGCACCTCGGCCTTCAGCTCGGTTAGCTCGCCCTCGCGCACGTGCTCCGAGATATTGTCGTTGGCGTGGTAGCGACGGCCCGCGCCCACCAGGCGGTAGCGGATGCGCTCGCTGGCGCTCAAGCGCGCCAGTTCTTCGTCGCTGCGGAATATGGGGTTGTTGTCTGGCATGGGCGCTTGTCGTGTCTCCAGGGCCTGCCATTGTGCGCCTGCACCTGGTTGCCGCACAGCCGGGGGATAGACTGACCCG
>JBBRJU010000280.1:0-4480 GCA_038218895.1 Burkholderiales bacterium | reverse complement strand
GGCTGCTTGTTTCAACTTCCCCTGACCAAGCATTGATCATGGTTGCCCGCGCCGACGACACCACCTTCGGCATCCTGCACAGCCGGCTGCATGAACTCTGGTCGCTGCGCCTGGGCACGTCGCTGGAAGACCGGCCGCGCTACACCCCCACCACCTGCTTTGAAACCTTCCCCTTCCCCGCCGGCCTCAGCCCCGCCGATACCGCCCACCAGCGCACCGAGGCGCTGCCTGGTGGTGCGCTGATCCCGGCCGATCTGCCTGCTGCCGTGCGGCCGCACGCCGAAGCCATCGCCTGCGCCGCCCAGCGCCTGGTGGCCCTGCGCGATGCCTGGCTCAACCCGCCCGAATGGACCGAGCGTGTGCCCGAGGTGGTGCCGCTGGGCCTGGCCGCCTCACCGTACCCTGACCGCATCGTTGCCCGGCCCGGCCATGAAGCCGACCTGGCCGCCCGCACCCTCACCAAGCTCTACAACGCCCGGCCCGCCTGGCTGGCCCAGGCCCACGCCGCGCTGGATGCCGCCGTGGCCGCTGCCTACGGCTGGGCCGACTGGCGCCCGGCGCTGCCTGACGACGAGATCTTGCGCCGCCTGCTGGCGCTGAACCTGGCCGCCAAGCCGCGCTGACCAGCCGCCCCAAGCAGGCGGCGGCGTCGGCGCCGGCATCGGCATCGGTGTCGGTGTCGGTGTCGGTGTCGGTGACTGTGTCGGTGTCGGTGTCGGTGTCGGTGTCGGTGTCGGTGTCGGTGCCCGCGTCGGCGTCGGCGTGATCGCCGGCCCTGCAGCCCCCGGGCCGTCACGCTGTCGATCGGTACGCTGCCGGGCAGACGGGCCTGCAGCGTGCCGATTGAATGCCAGGGTGGCAGCTGCTACGGCGCAAAGGCCGAACCCGGAGCCAGCCTGGGGGCGGACCGGCGGGGCATCGCAGCGCCCCGAGGTCGCCTAGACTGCAGTTTCCAAGCAGTCTGCCAACCCGACAGCAGCGCCATGTCACTGCTGCCGCCGGTGCCTTGCTGGCCAAAGAATCGGCACCGCCGCTGCCCCATCACGCAGCGGCGCACGGGACCAAAACAACCATGTTCCAGAAGATCGACGCCAACCACCCCTGCCTGACAGCCTTGCCCGCAGGCGACACGTTGGCGCTGTTTCGCCGCGTCTATGACGACAGCCTGGACGCGGCGCTGCTGATCGGGCCGGCAGGCGAATTGCACGCTGCCAACCCCGAAGCCTGCAGGCTGTTCGGCAGCACCGAGGCCGCATTGCGTGCAGCGTCCATCAACGGTGCGCAAACACTGCTGGTCGATGCCGACGATGCGCGTGCCGAGCACCTGCGTGCCGAACGCGCGGCCACCGGCCGCGCCCGGGGTAGCCTGCGGCTGCGCCGGATGAACGGCGGGCTGTTCGAGGCCGACGTGGCATCGTTCCTGTTTCTGGATGCCGGCGGTCAGCCGAGTTCGGTGGTGACAGTGCGCGACCTGTCAGCCCTGCAACAGGCCAGGCGCCTGGCGCAAGAGAGCGAAGAGCGCCTGGGCTTCGCGCTGAAGGCGGCCGAGATCGGCGATTGGGACATGGACTTGCGCACCAATGTGTCCAGGCGGTCGCAGCGCCATGCGCAGTGTTTCGGTTATGCCGAAGTGGGGTCGGAATGGGGCCACGACACTTTCCTCGCCCACGTACACCCCGATGACCGTGCGCGGGTGGACGCCTGCTACCGCCAGGCCATGGCGATGGCGCCCGGCGGCGACTACGACGTCGAGTTCAGGGTGCTGTGGCCGGACGGGTCATTGCACTGGCTCTGGTCGAAGGGGCGCTTCTATTTCGACGACACCGGCAGGCCCTACCGGGTGGCGGGCATCCAGGTCGACATCACCCGGCGGCGCCAGGTCGAGGCGCAGTTGCGCCACAGCGAGCAAGATCTGGCCGTCATGCTGCAGTCGATCGCCGACGCGGTGATCGCCACCAATGTCGAAGGGCGCATCACCCGCATGAACGCCGCTGCCGAGCGGCTCACCGGCTGGCCGCTGGCCGAGGCCTGGCTGCAACCGCTCGGCGATGTGTTTCGCACGGTCGATGTCGACACACGCCGGCAGTTGATCGACCCGGTTGTGCAGGTGGTGCAGACCGGCGAGGTTGTTCCGCGCCACAACCACCACACCTTGCTGGCGCGCGGCGGCATGGAGTACCAGATATCGACCAGCGCGGCGCCAATCCGCGAGCCCGGCGGCCAGGCCGTCGGCGTCGTGCTGGTGTTCAGCGACGTGACCGACGCCCACCGGGCGCGGCAGGCGCTGGCCAGCGCGGCCGATCTGCTCGAGCGCACCAGCGCGATGGCGCGCATTGGCGGCTGGGAGCTGGACGTGCGCACCATGCAGCCGCATTGGTCGCCCGAGACCTTCCGCATCCACGAGGTGGAACCGCCGGTCACCCCGCCGTTGAATGAGGCGATTGCCTTCTTTCCCCCGGAATCCCGGGCGCAGCTGCAGCCTGCATTGCAGGCGGCGGTCGCGCACGGTACGCCCTGGGACCTGGAGCTGCCACTGGTCACTGCCACCGGTCGCCAGATCTGGGCCCGCACACAGTGTTCGGCAGTGCTGGACGGCAACAAGGTGGTGCGGCTGCGCGGCGCCTTTCACGACATCACCGAGCGCAAGCTGGCGGAAGCGGCATTGCGGGAAAGCGAGTTGCGCTACCGCCAGCTTTTCGACAGCAACCCGCAGCCCATGTGGGTCTGCGATGTGCAGACCCTGGCCTTCCTTGAAGTCAACGCGGCCGCTGTGGCGCAGTACGGCTACAGCCGCGCCGAGTTTCTGGCCATGACGGTGGCCGACATTCGCCCACCCGAAGAGGCGTTGCGCCTGCGTCAGCACATCGCCGAGCGGCATGCCGGGCCGCGCCACTCGGGCCGCTGGCCCCACCTGCGCAAGAACGGCAGCGCGATCACGGTTGACATCGTCTCGGACTCGCTGGTCTATGGACAACGGCCGGCACTGCTGGTGCTGGCGACGGACGTGACCGAGCAAGAACAGGCAGAGGCCGCCAAGACGCGGCTGACCCAAGAGCTGGAAGGCTACCGCGACCACCTGGCAGACCTGGTTGCAGTGCGCACCGCCGAGCTGGCCGCAGCGCGCCAGCAAGCCGATGACGCCAACCGCGCCAAGAGCGCGTTCCTGGCCAACATGAGCCATGAAATCCGCACACCGCTGAATGCAATCGTCGGCCTGAACTACCTGATCCGGCAAGACAATCTGACGGCCGAACAGGCAGCGCGCCTCGACAAGATCGACAGCGCGGGGCAGCATCTGCTGGCGATCATCAACGACGTGCTGGACCTGTCCAAGATCGAGGCCGGGCGGGTGCAGCTCGAGGCGACTGATTTCCACCTGTCGGCCGTGCTCGACAACGTGCAGTCGATCGTGGCCGACGCTGCGCGCGCCAAGGGCCTGCAAATACTGGTTGACAGCACTGCTGTGCCGATGTGGTTGCGTGGCGACCCGACACGGCTGCGGCAAGCGCTGCTGAACTTTGCCAGCAATGCCGTCAAGTTCACCGAGCGTGGCCACATCCGTCTGCGGGCCGAATTGCTGGGCAACGAAGGCGCGGTGCTGCGTGTGCGCTTTGCGGTTGAGGACACCGGCATCGGCATCACGCCGGAACAGCTGCCGCGGCTGTTCCTGGCGTTCGAGCAGGCAGACGCGTCGATCACCCGCAAGTTCGGCGGCACCGGGCTCGGGCTGGCGATCACCCAGCGGCTGGCGGGCCTGATGGGGGGTGAATGCGGCGTGCAGAGCACCGCCGGCGTGGGCAGCACCTTCTGGTTCACGGCGCGGCTGCAGCATGGCCAGGGCGTGGTGCACAGCCGCGCGGCCAGCCCGGTTGCCGGCGCGGATGTGCAGTTGCGCAACCGCCACCGCGGCCGGCGCATCCTGCTGGCCGAAGACAACGCAGTCAATCTCGAAGTCGCCTTGGCGATGCTGCACGGCGTGGGCCTGCAAGTGCACACCGCCGCCGACGGCCGCGAGGCCCTGGCCCTGGCCGAGGCCGGCCCCTACGACCTGGTGCTGATGGACATGCAGATGCCAGAGATGGGCGGCCTCGAGGCCACGCGCGCCATCCGTGCGCTGCCGGGCTGGCAGCACTGCCCGATCGTGGCCCTGACAGCCAATGCCTTCGACGAGGACCGGCTGGCCTGCGCTGCCGCCGGCATGAACGACTTCATGTCCAAGCCGATGAACGTGGCGGCGCTGTATGCCTGCCTGCTGCGCTGGCTGGACACCGCTGCCGGTGTGGCGCCCGAACCGCTGCACTGATGGCGCGGGGTCTTGATGCGGCCTGCGCCAAAACCGATCCAGACTGCGCAGCTGGCAGCCGTTCTTCCATCCATCCATCCATCCGTCCGTCCAGTCCAGCAAGCCCATCGAGAGCACAGCACGCCATGAACCTGTTGATCATCCGCCACGGCGAAACCCCGTTGAACGTGGCCCGTG
>JBBRJU010000279.1:0-4486 GCA_038218895.1 Burkholderiales bacterium | reverse complement strand
GGGCGAGCTGAACAACCGGGTGGCGCTGTTCAAGGCGCTGGGCGGCTGAGGCGGCAGCAGTGGCGGTTGCGGTTGCGGTTGCGGTTGCGGTTGCGGTTGCAGCCTGATGGGGCTGCAATTGTTTCTGTGGCTGCAGTGGCTGAAGTGGCTGCGGCCTGAAATAGTTTCTGTGGGTTCTGTGGGTTCTGTGGGTTCTGTGGGTTCTGTGGGTTCTGTGGGTTCTGTGGCGGCAGCGGCTGCAGCGGCTGCCATGGCCGGGCGCCGCGCGGCCGCAGCCGCCTTCAGCGGTCGGCCGGGCCGGGCTGCAGGTCGCTGCCATCGGCTGCCCGCATGAATTGCAGCGCATAGCAGTGGCTGAATCCGGCGGGCGCCGGCACCTCGGTGAACTGGGCGCCGTGGATCGCGGCCACCTTGCCCACCACCCGGTGGCCCAGGCCCAGTCCAAGGGCCACCGGGTTGGCGGCCGCAGTGGCTGCGCTGCCCGCCGGCATGGCGCCGGGCAGCGGGCCGTTGCACACCAACAGCCGGCCACCGTCGGCGTCCACCCACACTTCCACCAGCGTGGGGCCGGTTGAATGCGCCAGCGCGTTGTCCACCAGGTTGCCCAGGGCCAGGCCCAGCAGCACGGCATGGCCGTGCACGGTGAAGGGCGCGTCGGCCTGCAGGGCCAGGTCGTGCCCACCGGCCAGCGCGGCCTGCGCGCGCTCTGCCAGCACTTGCTGCGCCAGCGTGGCCAGGTCCACCGGCGCGGCGGTGTCGGCCAGCGCGGTGCGGCTGGCGCGCGCCAGCGCCAGCAGCTCGGTCAGCACCTGGCCGGCGCGCAGCGCGTCCTGCTCCAGCTGGGCCAGTGCAGCGGCGTGGGCGGCGGCATGGGCGGCGGCATTGGCGGCGTTTGTCGTGGCGTCTGTCCTGCCGTCTGTCGCGGTGTCTGTCGCGACATGCGCGGCAAGGTTGGTTGCGGCGATCCCGGCGGCATGCCCGGCGGCGTCGGCAGTCCCTTGCGCCTCGCGCAGCGCCCGCGCCTGCAGCACCAGGGCCGACAGCGGCGTGCGCAGCTCATGCGCCAGCTCGCTGGCCAGTGCACGCTCGCGCTCCAGTGCCGCGTGGTAGCGCTGCACCAGGCTGTTGACGGCCTGCACCACCGCGCTGAACTCGGCTTCCGGGTGGGCGTTGTGCAGGCCCTGGCCCGGCCCCTGGTCGACCTGCAGCGCCTGCACATCGTCGGACAGATCCTGCAGCGGCCGCAGCCCGCGGCGCAGCGCCAGCCCCAGGGCCAAGGCCAGCGCGGGCAGCAGCCACAGCCCCGGTGTGGCCACCTGGCTGGCGATGTCCCAGCCCAGCTCGGTGCGCTCGGCGGCGTTGATCAGCACCATCACCCGGCGATCGGGCGTGCCCACCGACCAGCGCGCAAAGCTGCGCCAGGCTTGCGCCGGTGCGCCCAGCTGCAGCGTGGCAAAGCCTTCACTGTGGTCAAACGCTGGCAGTGGCGCCGCGCCCTGGTGGGCCAGCACCTGGCCGGCGGCGTCCCACACCACCAGGCTCATGGCCTGCTGGTATTCATGCTGGGGCGGCAGGTTCATCGGCGCCTCGTGCGGCTGCGGCGTGATGGGCAGCCAGCGCACATCGGCGGCCAGCAGCGTGGCCACGCTGGCCAGTTGGCCGTCGACCAGTTCGTCGGTCTCGTGCCGCCCGGCCTGGTAGCCGGTGGCGATGAAGCTCAGCCACAGCAGGCCCAGCGCGCCCAGGCACCAAGCCAGCAAGTGGCCGAACAGGGAGCGTGGCCTGGCCGTCATCCGGCGCCGGCCACTGCGGCGGGCTCGGCGATGCAGTAGCCGACGCCGCGCAGCGTGCGGATCAGGCCGTCGCCCAGCTTCTTGCGCAGGTGGTGCACATGCACCTCGATGGCATTGCTCTCCAGCGCGCCGTCCCAGCTGTAGAGCCCGGCCTCGATTTGTGTGCGCGACAGCACCCGCGGGCGGGCCTCCAGCAACAGCAGCAGCACGGCAAATTCACGCCCCGACAACGCCACCGGCTGGCCGGCCCGCTGCACCGTGCGGGCGGCCGGGTCGAGCACCAGGTCACCATGCTGCAGCAGCGGCTGGCCGCGGCCGGCAGCGCGCCGGCGCAGTGCGCGCATGCGGGCCGCCAGCTCGTCGGGGTCGAAGGGCTTGGTGACATAGTCGTCGGCGCCCAAGTCGAGTGCGCCGATGCGTGACGCCACCTCGTCGCGCGCGGTCATCACCAGCACCGGGGTGTGGGCGTCGGGCAGGCCGCCTGCAGGTGCGGCGCGCAGCCGCGCCAGCAGGCTGGCGCCGTCGCCGTCGGGCAGCCCCAGGTCCAGCAGCAGCAGGTCGAAAGGCTCGGCGCACAGCGCTGCCCAGCCGGCCGCCAGGCTGGCCGCAGTGTCCACCGCATGGCCCTGGCGGCCCAGGTGGGCCACCAGGCCTTCGGCAATCCGGGTGTCGTCTTCCAGTACCAGCACGCGCATGGCCGGATTGTGCGGGCCACTGCGGGCCACTGCGGGCCGCTGCGAGCGTCCCTGCGCTTGCGCATCGGGCTGGCATGCTGTGCGGCTTAATCCGTCCTTAATCGCCTCGCGGCATGCTGCATCCTTCGATTCCTTTTGACACCCTGCCCATTTTGGCGCCACCGCCTGCCGTTCGACTTTCTGCACCTGCTGCTGCCGCCGCGCCTGGTGACGCGCGCACGGCGCAGCCTGCGCTGCGCCAATGGGCGCTGGTCACGCTGGCGCTGGCGCTGGCCTTCCTGGCCGGGGAGGCCGCCGGCGGTGACCGCTGGCTGGCCGACATGGCTGGCAACACGGCCGGTTTCCCCTGGCGCAACCACTGGCTGCTGGTCAACGTCCTGCACGGCGGTGGCCGCCTGGTGGCATGGGCGCTGGCACTCGCCCTGTGCCTGGGCGTGTGGTGGCCGCAAGGGCCGCTGCGCCTGCTGCGCATGCAGCGCCGGCTGCAACTGGCCGGCGGTGTGCTGCTGTCGGTGGCGGCGGTGGCGCTGCTGAAGTCGGTCAACCCGGCGGCCTGCCCCTGGAGCCTGTCAGCCTATGGCGGCGTGGCCGAGCCGGTGTCGCACTGGCTGTGGTGGGCCAGCCCCGCGGGTGGCAGCGGCGGCTGCTTTCCGGCGGGCCATGCCAGCGCCGGCTTCGCCTTCATTGGCGGCTATTTCGTCTTCCGTCCGGTCGCGCCGGTGCTGGCGCGGCGCTGGCTGCTGGCCGCCGTCGCTGCAGGGTTGCTGCTGGGCATTTCGCAGCAATGGCGCGGCGCACACTTCATGAGCCACACGCTGTGGAGCGGCTGGTTGTGCTGGTGCCTGGCCTGGGCGCTGGACAGCGTCTGCCGGCGTGCTGACCGCATCCCGGCGGCAACGGCGGCCGGGCGGTGACGGCCCGCACCGCAAGCGCCGGCCGCAGCCCGCTGCGCCTGGTGCTGGCCACCAGTGCGGCCATGGCCACGCTGGGCAACTGGCCGCTGTGGCAGGCGTTGGCCGAGCTGGGCCTGCTGCAATCGGCCAAGGGCTGGGGCCTGGCGGTGGCGCTGGCGGTGGCGGTGTTCGGTGCACTGGTGGCGCTGCAGAGCCTGCTGGCCTGGCGCTACACCCTGAAGCCGGCGGCCATCTTCCTGCTGCTGGCGACCGCCGCCGGTGCGCATTTCATGCTGGCCTACCGCATCGTCATCGACCAGACGATGCTGGTGAACGTGCTGCAGACCAGCCCCAACGAGGCCGCCGACTTGTTCAACCTGCGCTTGGCGGCCACGCTGTTGCTGGGCGGCGTGCTGCCGGCCTGGCTGGTGTGGCGCACGCCGGTCAACGATGCCCGCTGGCCGCGCCGGCTGTGGCGCAATGTGCTGGCCACGCTGGCCGGGCTGGCGCTGGTGGTGGTGGCGGTGCTGGCCAGCTTCCAGCCGCTGTCGTCGACGATGCGCAACCACAAGCAGCTGCGCTACCTGATCAACCCGCTGAATGCGGTGTACGGCCTGGGCATGGTGGCCAGCGAGCCGCTGCGCCGCAACGACCGTGTGCTGCTGCCGCTGGCCACCGATGCCCGCCTGGGCCCCAGCCACGCTGCGGGCAGCAATCCGGCAGTGCGGCCGCCGCTGCTGCTGCTGGTGCTGGGCGAAACAGCGCGCGCGGCCAACTTCTCGCTCAATGGCTATGGCCGGCCCACCAACCCCGAGCTGGCCAAGCTGCCGGTGATCAGCTGGCGCAATGCCTGGAGCTGCGGCACCAACACCGCCGCGTCGGTGCCGTGCATGTTTTCGCACCTGGGGCGCGAGGCCTACGGCGGCCGCAAGGCCAACCACGAGAACCTGCTGGACGTGGCCCAGCGCGCCGGCCTGGCGGTGCTGTGGCTGGACAACCAGTCTGGTTGCAAGGGCACCTGTGCGCGTGTGCCGAACGTGGAGACCAGCGCGCTGAAGCACCCCACGCTGTGCGTCGATGGCGAGTGCTGGGACCCGATCATGCT
>JBBRJU010000278.1:0-4506 GCA_038218895.1 Burkholderiales bacterium | reverse complement strand
CGCCTCTTTGTCCAACTTTCTGGCGCAGCAGAAAGTTGGTCGCCCGCCGGGGCGAGACCCGGCGCGCTGCAGCAAATCGGCGAAGCACCAGCAAGACGCACAAGCAACAAAGCAACCAGCCACCAGCCACCAGCCACCAATCACCGCTCAGAGCCCCAAGCAGCCCCAGCCGCTCAAGCCACCGCGGTCCGGCGCGCCTTCCAGGCGCCGAACATCGCGATCAATCCGGGGATGATGATCATGGCCCAGATGATCTTGCTGAGATTGGCTTGCACCCAGGGCATGTTGCCGAACAGGTAGCCGGCCGTCACCAGGCCCACCACCCACAGCACGCCGCCAAGCATGTTGTAGAAGCTGAACTTGGCCCGGTTCATCTCGGCCACGCCGGCGACGAAGGGCACGAAGGTGCGCACGAACGGCATGAAGCGCGCCAGCACCAGGGTGATGCCACCGTACTTCTCGTAGAAGCCATGCGCCTGGTCGAAGGCGCGGCGGTTGAACCAGCGTGAATCCGGCCAGGCAAACACCTTGGGGCCGAAGTAGCGGCCGATGCTGTAGTTGACCTGGTCACCCGCCACCGCAGCCACCAGCAGCAGTGCCATCACCAGCGGGTAGTTCATCAGCCCGGCGCCTGCCAGCGCGCCGACCACGAACAACAGCGAATCACCCGGCAGGAAGGGCATCACCACCAGGCCGGTCTCGACGAAGATGATCAGGAACAGCAGCGCGTAGACCCAAGCACCGTGGGCTTCGACAAACTCCCGCAGGTGGCGGTCGACATGCAGGATGAAGTCGACCAGGGTCAGGATGGCGTCCATGGGCCCGGATTATCCGGGGCCGGTGTGACGGCCGGCCCGCCCGGGATAATCTGCAGCATGACATTGGCCACATCTCCGCGCCGCATCCAGGCCCTGCCCGATGTCCTGATCAGCCAGATCGCTGCGGGCGAGGTGGTGGAGCGCCCGGCTTCGGTGGTGCGCGAGCTGGTCGACAACGCACTGGATGCCGGTGCCACCCAGATCACGGTGCGGCTGATGGCCGGCGGCGTGCGCAGCATCGTGGTCGAAGACGATGGCGCCGGCATTCCGGCCGATCAGCTGGTGCTGGCAGTGCAGCGCCACGCCACCAGCAAGATCGCCAGCCTGGTGGACCTGGAAGCCGTGGGCACCATGGGTTTTCGCGGCGAGGCGCTGGCGGCCATTGCCTCCATCGCCGAGCTGAGCCTGGCCAGCCGCACCGCCGACGCTGCCCACGCCAGCCGGCTGGACGCCCACAGCGGCGAGCTGCAGCCCGCTGCCCGCGCCACAGGCACCAGCGTGGAAGTGCGAGAACTGTTCTTCGCCACGCCGGCACGGCGCAAATTCCTGAAGACCGACGCCACCGAGCTGGCCCATTGCCTGGAGGCCGTGCGCCGCCACGCCCTGGTGCGGCCTGACGTGGGCTTTGCGGTCTGGCATGCGGGCAAGCTGGTGGCGCAATGGCGTCGCGCCACCGGCGGCACACCGGCCCAGGCCATCGACCAGCGCATCGCCGATGTCTTGGGCGAAGACTTCATCGCCCAGAGCCGGCCGCTGGCCATGACCGTGGGCGCCGTGCGGGTGCATGGCCGCACCGGCCTGCCCGACGCCGCCCGCAGCCGCAGCGACCAGCAATTTGCGTATGTCAACGGCCGCTATGTGCGTGACCGGCTGATCGGCCACGGTGCCCGCGCTGCCTATGAAGACGTGCTGCACGGCAACCGCCAGCCCAGCTGGGTGCTGTTTGTCAGCGTCGACCCGCTGCGGGTGGATGTGAACGTGCATCCGACCAAGATCGAGGTGCGCTTTCGCGACGGGCGCGAGGTGCACCAGGCCGTGCGGCATGCGGTGGAGGCGGCGCTGGCACTGTCGCGCGCACCGGCCGTGGCGGCGGCCGCGCATGCCGGGCTGGCAACATCGGCCGAGCCGGCTTTCAGCGACCTGCCGAATGACTTTGACGGCGACAGCGGCGTGGCGCCCGCCACCCGCCCGGCTTGGCAGCCTGTGGTGGCAGGCGGGCAAACTCGCCTGGGGCTGCAGGATCTGGCCGTGCTGTATGCGCAAGACCCGGCGCCGCGCTGGCCAGCAGCCGCAGCGCCGGCCGGCGGCAGCTGGGGCGACCCACACAACAGCGGACAAAACAGCGCAGCCGTCAGCCGACCCGACAGCCCGATCACCCACCCGATCACCCACCCGATCACCCACCCGACAACCGCCCCGCCGCCCCCAACCCCCGCTGACACCTGGCCGCTGGGCCGCGCCCTGGCACAGCTGGCCGGGGCCTACATCCTGGCCGAGAACGCCCAGGGTCTGGTGGTGGTCGACATGCATGCGGCGCATGAGCGCATCGTCTATGAGCGGCTGAAGGCCGCCCAAGGCGATGCCACCGGCCAGGCCATGCCCAGCCAGCCGCTGCTGATCCCGGCCACGTTTGCCGCCACCCCCACCGAACTGGCCACCGCCGACACTTGCGCCGACGCACTGGCCGCACTGGGGCTGGACGTGGCGCCCTTGTCGCCCGGTGTGCTGGCGGTGCGCGCCCGCCCCGCCGCCCTGCCCGACGCCGACCCGGTGGCCCTGGCGCGTGCCGTGCTGGCCGAACTGGGCGAGGTGGAAGCCACACAGTTGGTGCAGCGCGCACGCGACGAGCTGCTGGCCACGATGGCCTGCCATGGTGCGGTGCGGGCGAACCGCCAGCTGACGCTGCCGGAGATGAATGCGCTGCTGCGCGACATGGAACGCACCGAGCGCGCCGACCAGTGCAACCACGGCCGCCCGACCTGGCGCCAGGTGACGGTGCGCGAACTGGACAGCTTGTTTCTGCGCGGACGCTGATCCGGCCCGGCCTGAAAGTCTGAGAGTCTGAGCCGCCAGAACAGGGCGGAACGGCAGCGCTCGACAAGCCTGTCGTCAGCGCCGAGAACATCGGCCGGGCCGCCACCATGGCGGCCCAGGCGCTGTTCGGCGGGCGGCCCGCGTCATCCAGGCCTGTCACCGCTTCGGCTCAGCGGTAGGTTTGGAAGATGCTGCTGCGGCCGTCGCGGGTGAGCAGCAGCACGGCATAGGCGTCGCGCCGGCCGCCGTACTCGGGGCCGTCCATGCCGGGTGAGCCGACGGGCATGCCGGGCACGGCGAGCCCGACGGCGCCAGGGCGGTCTTTCAGCAGGCGGCGGATGTCGCGGGCGGGCACGTGGCCCTCCAGCGCATAGCCTTCGACCAGGCCGGTGTGGCAAGAGCCGTACTGCGGCGCGATGCCCAGCCGCTGGCGGGCTTGCACATTGCCGATGTCGTGCACCCGGGTGCGGAAGCCCTCGGCCTGCAGATGGCGCAGCCAGTCACCACAGCAGCCGCAGGACGGGTCCTTCCACACCTCCACCAGCGGGCCGGCCGCCGGCTGTGCCGCCACCGGCAGCGCCAGGCTGGCCGCCAGGCCCAGCAGCAGGTGGCGGCGGGTGGTGGTGCGGGTCGGGTGGTGCGGCGCGGTGGTGGTGGGCATGCTGTGGTGTGGGCGGTGTGGTGGTGTGGGCAGCGTGGGCAGCGTGGGCGTGTGACTGGTTGCGGTGGGCAGGCCGGTTTCCGATCACACGGTCAAGCGGTCAAGCGGTCAAGCCGGCTGCAGGTAACGTGCACGCAGCACTGCCAGCGCGGCCGGGCCCAGGCCCAGGCGCTGCTCCAGATAGGCCGGCAGGCCGCCGGGATGGGCGTCGATGGCCTGCAGCGCAGCGTCGAGAAAGCCGTCATCCACCCGCCACAACACCTGCAACACTGCGATCGGCGTGTCGGTCTGGGGCAGCGCCGGGTGGCGGTAGTGCTGGTTGGTGAGCAGATAGTCCTGCTGCACCACGGCCCGCGGCACACCCAGCGCGAGCAGGATCAGTGCCGCAGCCACGCCGGTGCGGTCCTTGCCCGCCGTGCAGTGGAAGACCATCGGCGCTTCTGCCTCCAGCAGGTGGGCGAACAGTTCTTCGAAGCGGTGCGCCTGGTCCAGCACCAGGGCGCGGTACAGATCGGACATCAGGTCCTGCACCATCGGCACCGTCAACTGGGTGCCGGCAGCCGCCAGCGCTTGCAGGCGCTGCACCACGCTGGGCTCGATCGACAGCGGGTGCTGCACCGCGCCGGCCAGTTCATAGGGCGTGGCAGCGCGCTCGGCCACGCCGCGGAAGTCGAAGCTGCGGGCGATGCCCAGCGCCGCCAGCTGCGCCCGGTCGGCGCCGGTCAGGGCGCCGAAATGGTCGCTGCGGTAGAGCCGGCGCCAGCGCAGCGGACGGCCGCCGTCGCCGGCATAGCCGCCCAGGTCTCGGAAGTTGCTGACGCCTTGCAACGGGAACACGCGGTCGGGATGTTGGAGCATGGCCCCGATTGTGGCGTGGTCCAATCCATCGATGACTGAATTGCATTCCGGGCCGGTTGTGCCGCCAGATGGTGGCGTGCGCCTGTCCAAGGTGATGGCCGAGCGTGGTCTGGCCTCGCGCCGCGAAGCCGACGA
>JBBRJU010000277.1:0-4527 GCA_038218895.1 Burkholderiales bacterium | reverse complement strand
CTGGCTGCGGCGGCTATGTGGTCGGCCAGACGGTGAAGTTGCTGAAGGAGCACCACCTGCTGGAAGACACCGACGTGGTGATCTTCGACGTGCTGGGGGATGTGGTGTGCGGCGGCTTTGCCGCCCCGCTGCAACATGCCGACCGGGCGATGATCGTCACCGCCAACGATTTCGATTCGATCTTCGCGATGAACCGCATCGTGCAGGCCATCGGCGCCAAGGCCAAGAATTACAACGTGCGCTTGGGCGGTGTGATCGCCAACCGCAGCGCGGGCACCGACCAGATCGACAAGTACAACGCCAAGATCGGCCTGGAACTGGCGGCGCATTTCCCTGACCTGGACGTGATCCGCCGCAGCCGGCTGAAGAAGAGCACGCTGTTCGAGATGGAGCACTCGCCCGAATTGGAGAAGGTGCAGCGCGAGTACATGCGCCTGGCCGCCGACATGTGGCTGGGTGGCAAGGAGTACAACGCGGTGCCGATGAAGGACCGCGATATTTTCGACTTGCTCGGCTTTGATTGAACTGCCCTGCCTTCTGCCTTCTGCCTTCTGTCTGACGCCATGAACAGCACCACCTACACCACACGCCGCGGTGAGATCCAGCACTATTTCGACCGCACCGCGCTCGAAGCCTGGAAGCGCCTGACCTCGACCGAGAAAGTCTCGGGCGTGCGCGCGACGGTGCGCGCCGGCCGCGACCAGATGCGCGCCACGCTGCTGTCGTGGCTGCCGGCCGATCTGCATGGCCAGCGCCTGCTCGATGCTGGCTGCGGCACGGGCGCCCTGGCCATTGAGGCCGCACGCCGCGGCGCCGAGGTGGTGGCCATCGACTTGTCACCGACTCTGGTGGACCTGGCCCGCGACCGGGCGCCGACCGACCTGGGTGGCGGCCGCATCGACTTCCACAGCGGCGACATGCTGGATCCGGCGCTGGGTCGTTTCGACCACGTCGTGGCGATGGACTCGATCATCCACTACGGTACCGACGACGCAGTGGCTGCGCTGTCGAAGCTGGCCGAGCGCACCAGCGGGTCGATCAACTTCACCTTTGCGCCCAGCACCCCGCTGCTGGCCACGATGATCAGCATCGGCCGCTTGTTCCCGCAGCGCGACCGTGCGCCCTGGCTCAACCCGATGGCGGCTGACCGGCTGGCCTCGATGCGCTCACGTGATGCCGTGCTGCGCCACTGGCACGGCGGCAAGACCCACCGCGTCAGCAGCGGCTTCTACAAGTCGCAGGCGCTGCAGTGGCTGGCGCCGGAGCACCAGGCATGAGCCTGCAGCAACTTGCCATCAAGGGCTGGACGCGGCTGGGCACCCGCTTCCTGCCCTTTGCCGATGCTGCCAGCACCGACCTGCCGCTGGGCCGCCTGCTGCGGCTGTCGCTGTTCCAGGTGTCGGTGGGCATGGCGCTGGCGCTGCTCAATGGAACGCTCAACCGGGTCATGATCGTCGAACTGTCGGTGCCGGCCTGGCTGGTCAGCCTGATGGTGGCGCTGCCCATCGTGTTTGCGCCGCTGCGCGCGTTTGTCGGCCACAAGAGCGACAACCACTTCTCGGCGCTGGGCTGGAAGCGTGTGCCCTACATCTGGTTCGGCTCGCTGATGATGTTCGGCGGCCTGGCGATCATTCCGTTTGCGGTGCTGGTACTCACCGGCCAGGGCGAAGGCCCGGCCTGGGTGGGCCACGCCGGCGCGGCGCTGGGCTTCCTGCTGCTCGGTGCTGGTGTGCACACCACCCAGACCGCCGGCCTGGCCCTGGCGACCGACCTGGCCCCGGTCCACACCCGGCCGCGCGTGGTGGCACTGCTGTATGTGTCGCTGCTGCTGGGTATGGTGATCAGCTCGCTGGCCTTCAGCGTGCTGCTGGCCGACTTCAGTGGCACCCGGCTGGTGCAGGTGGTGCAGGGCGCTGCGGTGGTGACGATCGTGCTCAACGCCTTCGCGTTGTGGAAGCAGGAGCCACGCCGCCCGCGCGGCGCAGTCGCCGCCGATCAGCCCGCGCCCAGTTTCCGGCAGGCCTGGGGCACCTTCATCAACTTGCCGCGTGCGCGCCGCCTGATGTGGGCCGTGGGTCTGGGCACTGCAGCTTTCAGCATGCAGGACATCTTGTTGGAGCCTTACGGTGGCGAGATCCTGGGCCTGAGCGTGGGCAACACCTCGGCGCTGACGGCGCTCACCGCCTGGGGCGCGCTCGCCGCCTTCATGATGGCTGCCAAGCGGCTGCAGCAGGGCGCTGACCCGGTGCGGTTGGCAGCGCATGGTGCGCTGATCGGCGTGGTGGCCTTCGCGGCGGTGATCTTTGCCAACCCGCTGGGCATGCCGCTGGTGTTCTACACCGGAGCGGTGCTCATCGGGCTGGGTGGAGGCTTGTTTGCGGTGTGCACACTGACCGAGGCCATGGGCCTGGATGTCAGCGCCGGGGCGACCACTGGCCTGGGCCATGGCATCGCGCTCGGTGCCTTCGGCGCCGTGCAGGCAACGTCCATGGGCCTGGCAGTGGCGCTGGGCGGTGGTCTGCGAGATCTGGTCACTCACATGGTCGACCGCGGGCTGATCGGTGGCGCGCTCAACAGCCCGGTCACCGGCTACGGCGTGGTCTACAACCTCGAGATCGTGCTGCTGTTCGCCACCCTGATTGCGCTGGGCCCGCTGGTGCGCCGCCAGCGCGGTGCCAGCCTGGCTGGCAGCAACTCCAACCCCAACCCCAAGTTCGGCCTCGCCGAGTTTCCCGGCTGACCCGCTGCGCCCTTTGACGCCGCCACGCCCGCTTTCACGCTTTCAAGGAGAAATCCATGTACTCCGGTGCCATCACTGCCAACATCGACGTCGCTCAGGTCGTGCTTTACATGTTCTGGTTCTTTTTCTTCGGTCTGGTCTACTACCTGCACCGCGAAAACAAGCGCGAGGGCTATCCACTCGAAAGCGATACCGGCATGGGCCGCAACCGCTACGAGGGCTTCCCCGCCACGCCTGAACCCAAGACCTTCACACTGGCCAATGGCGAGGTGTGGCTGGCACCTGGCCCCAACTCGGCGCTCGAAGACCTGAAGGGCGGTGAGTTCACCTCCCGCGTTCCCGGCTCGCCCATCGTGCCCATCGGCAATCCGATGCTGGCCGGCGTGGGCCCGGGTGCCTACGCCCAGCGTGCCGACGTGCCGGACTTGACCTTTGAAGGTGGCCTGCGCATCGTGCCGCTGCGTGACGCACCCGACTACAACGTGGCTCACCAAGACCCGGATCCGCGCGGCCTGCAGGTGCTGGGCGCCGACGGCAAGGTCGGTGGCACCGTGGTCGATCTGTGGGTCGACCGTTCAGAAGCCATCTTCCGCTACATCGAAGTGGAAGTGGATGCCCCTGCTGGCAAGCGCCGCGTGCTGCTGCCGATGAACTTTGCCCGCGTGAGCCAGCGTTTCGTCAAGGCCCGCTCCATCCTGGCCGAACACTTTGCCGACGTGCCCGGGCTGCGCCAGGACGGCCGCATCACCCGGCTCGAAGAAGAGAAGGTGATGGCCTACTACGGCGCCGGCACGCTGTACGCAACTGCCGGTCGCCAGGAGCCGCTGCTGTGAAGGCCGTGCGCAACCAGCCCCATGTGGGCGAACATGACGACGAGGCCCTGCCGGGCCTGCCCTCGCCGCTGCCGGCCGGTGAACGCCTGCTGTGGCGCGGCGCGCCCGACTGGCGCGTGTTGGCCCGTCGCAGCTTCCATCTGCGCAAGGTGGCCGCGTACTTCGGCGTGCTGATCGCATGGCGCATCATCACCAGCCTGACCGACGGCGGCACGCTGGGCGACGCGGCTGCCACCATGTCGTGGACCGTGCCGCTGGCCGGCATGGCGCTCGGGATGATCGCCCTGCTGTCCTGGCTGGCTGCCACCAACACCGTCTACACCCTGACCGACCGGCGGGTCGTGATGCGGGTGGGCATCGTGCTGACCGTCACCTTCAACCTGCCGTTGCGGCGCATCGAGACCGCGCGCCTGCATGCCCTGCCGGACGGCGCAGGCGACATTGCGCTGGTGCTGAACCCAGAAGACCGCATTGGCTACATCCACCTGTGGCCGCACGCCCGCCCCTGGTGCTTCACCCGCACCGAGCCGATGTTGCGCGCGCTGCCCGATGCCGCACCTGTGGCACGCCTGCTGGCCGACGCGCTGCAGCAATCGCTGGTCACGCCGGTGCGCATCGTCGATGAACGGGCTGGTACAGCGGCCCCCGCCGCCGCCGCCACCGTCGCCGCCACCACCACCGACGCCAGCCGCGGCCATCGCCCGCCGATGGCCAGCGCGGCCTGAGAGTCTGAGGATTTTTCGAACATGCCGGCTCACCGCCCCAAAACCCACCTGCGCGTCGTTGCCAATGCGCGCCATCGCCCGAGCTATGGCAGCATTTGGCGGCTGGATCGGGCGCGTGTCGTGGTGTTGTTCGGACACGCTCGAATTCCTCTCGGCCGCTGAGCGGCTGCACCCTCGCTCAACCCGCAGCCGACCCCATCGAGATCCGCATGCCCACCCGCGCCCCGCC
>JBBRJU010000276.1:0-4538 GCA_038218895.1 Burkholderiales bacterium | reverse complement strand
GTGCGCTTGTTCGGCACCGACCTGGCGACGCTGGACGACCACGGCTGGCAGGCGCTGCGCCAGCGCTGGGGTGTGATGTTCCAGAAAGGCGGGCTGTTCAGCGCGCTGACGGTGCGTGAGAACGTGGGACTGCCGCTGCGTGAGCAGGGCCGCCTGGCCGGCCGCGCCGGGCGGCTGGACGATGCGCTGATCGACGGCATCGCAGACTGGAAGCTGTCGCTCACCGGCCTGGCGCCGGATGTGGTGCAGAAGCACCCCGATGCCCTCAGTGGCGGCATGCTCAAGCGTGCGGCGATGGCGCGCGCGCTGGCGCTCGACCCGGAACTGCTGATCCTCGACGAGCCCACCTCGGGGCTGGACCCGGCCAGCGCCGCCGGCATCGGCACACTGATCACGTCTACCCGGGAGCAGTTCGGGCCGACCATCGTGATCATCAGCCATGATCTGGACCTGCTGTGGCGGGTGCCCGACCGGGTGGCCGTGCTGGGCGACGGCCGGGTGCTGGCCATCGGCCCGATGGCCACGCTGGCGGACAACCCGCACCCGCTTGTGGCGGCCTACTTCGACGATGCCCGCCGCCACCCCGCTGCTGACGCTGCACCCACCGGCCAGGAGACCGCATGGAAGACAAAGTGAACCCGACCCTGGTCGGCGCCTTCGTGCTGCTGCTGGGGGCCGCCCTGGTGGCCGGCGTGCTGTGGCTGGCCGCCGGCGTGGGCGGTGGCAAGCCGACCACGGCCTACCAGTCGATCTTCACCGAATCGGTGGCCGGGCTGAACCTGGACGCGCCGGTCAAGTACCTGGGCGTGGATGTCGGCAAGGTCAAGAGCATCGGCATCGACCCCGACAACCCGCGCCAGGTGCGGCTGGGCCTGCTGATCGAGCAGGGCACGCCGGTCAAGCAAGACAGCGAGGCGGTGCTGAAGTCGCAGGGCCTCACCGGCATCGCCTATGTGGAGTTGAGCGGTGGCAGCGCCGGCTCGCCTGCCCTGGTGGCCACGGCCGAGGGCGAGGTGCCGCTGATCCGTTCCAAACCCAGCCTCGGCGCCCGGCTGGAGAATGTGATGACCACGGTGCTGGCCAGCGTCGACCGCACCTCCAGCAACTTGAATGCACTGCTCAGTGCCGACAACCAGGCCGCCATCCAGCGCAGCCTGGCCGATGCCTCGGTCGTGTTGCGCACGCTGGCCGAGCAGCGCGGCCAGTTCGCCAGCGGCATCACCGATCTGGCCACCACCGCCCGCCATGCGGCCCAGGCCAGCGCCCAGCTGGGTCCGGCGGTGGCGGCGGTGGGGCCGGCGCTGGCCCACATCGGGCCGGCGCTGGACAAGGTGGAGGCCGCCGCCGCGTCGGTCGACCGCATGGCCCAGGCCGCCGGCCTGGCCAGCACCCGTGCCGGCCAAGCCGCCGAGGCGGCACTCGGCGGCGTGCAGCAATTGCGTGGCGACACCTTGCCCGGGCTGGACAGGCTGCTCGCCGAGCTGGGGCCGCTGGTGGGGTCGCTGCGGCAGTTGAGCGACCAGTTGCGCACCCAGCCCGGCAGCCTGCTGGTGGGCGGCGCGCTGCGGGCCCCCGGCCCTGGCGAAGGAGCCACACCATGACCCGCCCGATCGATGCCCCGATCCCTGCCCCGATCGATGCCGCGATCCCTTCCCCGACCCCAGCCCCGACCACGCGCCGCCATGCACTGGCGCTGCTGGGTGCACTGGGCACGGGCGGCGCGTTGGGCCTGACAGGCCTGGCCGGTTGCGGCGCCAGCCTGCTGCCCAAGCCGCCGGCCGCGCCGGCGCTGTACGGGCTGGACGACGGCGCCGCCGCGCCGGCCCGGCCGCCCGCGCCGGCCGGCGCGCCCAGCCTGCTGGTGGCCGTGCCGCGCGCCGCTGCCGGGCTGGACACGCGCTTGATGGCCTACCAGCGCACGCCGCTGCGCACCGAGCACTACACCGCCAGCGAATGGCTTGACACACCGCCGCGCCTGCTGGCGCCGCTGCTGGTGCGCGCGGCCGAGGCCACCGGCGCCTTCCGCGTGGTGCTGCTGGCGCCGGCTGGCGCCGCCACCAGCTGGCGGCTGGAGACCGAACTGCTGCGCCTGCAGCAGAACTTCGGCACTGGGCCGAGCCAGCTGCGGCTGACGCTGCGCGCAGTGCTGGTGGACGCCAGCAGCCGCGCCGTGCTGGCAGCGCAAGCGTTCGATGCCAGCGTGCCCGCACCCAGTGAAGACGCCGCCGGCGGTGTGGCGGCCGCCCGGATGGCGGCCTTGCAGGTGGCGCGCGACCTGGCGGTGTTCTGCGCCGCCGTGGCAGCGCGTCCAGCCGGCTGATGCAGCGGGCTGATGCAGCGGGCTGACCCGGCCGGCTGATTCAGCAGGCGGATCAGCAGCCTGGCATCAGCGCAAGAAGGCCTGCACCGCCGCCACGGTGCGCGCCGGGTCTTCTTCCTGCGGCACATGGCCCAGGTCGTCGAACACCTGCACCCGGCTGCCAGGGATGTCGGCCGCGAAGCGCTGCGCCGTGGCCGGCACGATGATGCGGTCTTTGCCGCCCCACAGGATCAGCGTGGGGGCTGACACGCCTTCCACCTTCTGCACCCCTTCGGCGGGTGTCCAGGTGCGTGCACGTTCCACCAGCGCGGCCCGGTTGCCGGCGCGCAGCGTCAGCTCGAAGTAGCGGTCGACCAGCGGCTCGGTGATCTTGGCCGGGTCGCCATACACCGCCACCAGGCCCTGCACGACCAGCGGCCGCGGCAGAAAGTATTCGGTCAGTTGGCCCAGCACCGGCAGCCGGGCGATCTGCCAGCCCAGCGGAATGGCGGCGTCGACGATCGGGTAGCCGGCCGCATCCACCAGCACCAGGGCCGCCACCCGCTGCGGCGCCGCTGCGGCGATGCGCCAGGCCACCTCGCCGCCCAGGCTGTTGCCGGCCACCACAAAGTGCTGCACGCCCAGCTTGTCGAGCGCTGCCAGCACGAAGCGGGCGTAGTTTGCGCCGGTGTAGGCCTGGCCGGCATAAGCGCCGGTGAAGGGCCCGGTCAGGCCGAAGGCCGGCAGGTCGAGCCGGACCACCCGGCGCTGGGTGCGCAGCACCTGCGCCCAGCCGTCCCAGGTGTGCAGGCTGGCCGAGGTGCCGTGCAGCAAGACGATGGGCGGCAGCGTGGGTGTGGTGCCGGGTGTAGTGCCGGATGTCGCTCCGGATGTGGCGCCGGGTGTGTCACCTGGCGTCGCGCCAGTTTGCGGCCCCTCGTCGCGGTAATGCACCAACTGGCCGTCCAGGTCCAGAAACTCCGACGGCGGCTGGGCCCAGCGGGCCACCAGCGTCTCCACCGGCCGGTCAGGCGCACGCAGCAGCGGAATCGCCAGCGCGCTGGCGATCAGCAGCGCGCCGATCAGGATGCGGATCAGCTTGGCCATGCAGCGCTGATCTCGGCCGCCGGGCTGGCGGGCTGCAGGCTGGGCGCCAGCACCACCCGGTGATCGAACACGAAGCAGCTGCCGCGCCAGCCAGGGGCGGTGCCACCGGTGTCCTCGAAATACTGCAGGATGCCGCCGTCGAGCTGCAGCGCATGCGGCAGCCCCAGGCCCTGCAGTACCAGCGCGGCTTTCTCGCAGCGGATGCCGCCGGTGCAGTAGCTGACGATGGTGTGGCCGGCCAGCGCAGCACGGTGCGCCGCCAGCGCCGCAGGGAAATCACTGAACTTCTGCAGCCGCCAGTCGATGGCGCCTTCGAATGCGCCGGCATCGACCTCGAAGGCATTGCGCGTGTCGAGCAGCGCCAGCGGCCGGCCCGCGTCGCAATGGCCTTGGGCCAGCCAGCGCACCAGCGTGGTGGGTGCGACAGCGGGCGCCCGCCCGGCCGCCGGAGCGACTGCCGGCATGTTCATGCGGATGATCTCGGGCTTGATTTTGACCTTCAGGCGACTGAACGGCTGGGCCTGGCTCCAGCTGTCCTTGGTGCCCAGGCCGGCCAGGCCGGGCTCGGCACGCAGCACCGCCAGCCAGGCAGCGACACCGTCGGCCGCGCCGGCCAGGCACAGGTTGATGCCTTCGTCGGCCAGCAGCACCGTGCCGCGGATGCCCTGCGCCTGCGCCGCATCGAACAGCCGCTGGCGCAGAGCCGCCAGGCCGGCCAGCGGGGTGAAGCGGTAGGTGGCGATGTTCAGGAAGGAAGGCGACACAGGCGGGATTGTAGAAACCCCGCTCCCTACAATCCTGACATGGTGCGTCACGAAGCAACGACTCGACCGAACCCGCAAGGGCGGGGTGGGGCTGCTGCATGCTGCGCATGTCCAACGGTTGAGCATCCCGAGCCGGTGAGCGTCGGAGCGCCGGATGGCAGGCCCCGGGTACTGGAGGGAGACCGCTGTGCCCGAGCGGGGCGTCAAAAGCCCGTGAGGCGGCAAGCGCCGCGCAGCGGGGAGCAAGCACGCGGGCCGCAACATCAAGTGAAGCCTGCAGCCTCGACAGATTTACAACCCGCAGGCCGAGCCGCTCATGGCACGGCGAAGGCAACAGCGCTGGCGCAAGAACCGAAGCGCGCTGATGG
>JBBRJU010000275.1:0-4541 GCA_038218895.1 Burkholderiales bacterium | reverse complement strand
CACCACCACCACCCCCGCCGGAGACTGGCCATGACCGAAGCCCTCATCATCGACGCCTGCCGCACTCCCCGCGGCATCGGCAAGCAGGGCAAGGGTGCCCTGGCCGACATGCACCCGCAGCACCTGGCCGCCAGCGTGCTGAAGGCCCTGGCCGAGCGCAACAACCTGAACACCGCCGAAGTCGACGACATCATCTGGGGCACCAGCACCCAGAAGGGCGCGCAGGGCAACGACATGGGCCGCATGGCCGCACTGGACGCCGGTTACGACGTCAAGGCCAGCGGCATGACGCTGGACCGGTTCTGCGGCTCGGGCATCACCACGGTGAACCTGGCCACCGCGTCCATCATGGCCGGCATGGAAGACCTGGTGATCGCCGGTGGCTGCGAAATGATGAGCCTGACCGCCACCATGCGTGACGGCCCGGGCTTCATGGATGCCGGCAACACCCGCCTGCGCGCCAAGCACCCGCAAAGCCACCAGGGTGTGTGCGCAGACGCCATCGCCACGCTCGAAGGCATCCCGCGGTCGGCGCTCGACGACCTAGCCCTGGTCAGCCAGCAGCGCGCTGCCGCCGCCATCGAGGGCGGCCATTTCAAGAAGAGCCTGATCCCGGTCTACAAGGCCGATGGCAGCCTGGCGCTGGACCGCGAGGAATTCCCCCGCCCGCAGACCACCCGTGAAGGCCTGGCCGGCCTGAAGCCCGCCTTCACCCAGATGGCCGATGTCGACCTGGACGGCCAGGGCCTCACCTACCGGCGGCTGATCACCGCCAAGTACCCCGACCTGGACATCAACTTCGTGCACCACGCCGGTAATTCATCGGGCGTGGTCGATGGCTCGGGCGCGCTGCTGCTGGCTTCGCCGGCCTATGCCAAGAAGCATGGCATGAAGGCCCGCGCCCGCGTGGTGGCCTATGCCAACGTGGGTGACAGCCCCACGCTGATGCTCAACGCCCCGGTGCCGGCCGCGCGCAAGGTGCTGGCCAAGGCCGGCCTGACAGTCGACGACATCGACCTGTGGGAGATCAACGAAGCCTTTGCCGTGGTGGCCGAGAAGTTCATCCGCGACCTGCGCCTGAACCGCGACAAGGTCAACGTCAATGGCGGCGCCATGGCCCTGGGCCACCCGATCGGTGCCACCGGCTCGATCCTGATCGGCACCCTGCTCGACGAACTGGAGCGCCGTGACCTGAAGCGCGGCCTCGTCACCATGTGCGCGGCCGGCGGCATGGCGCCCGCCATCATCATTGAACGCATCTGACCCCTCCCGGAGACACGCCATGGACTTGAGCTATTCGCCTGAAGAACAGGCCTTCCGCAACGAGGTGCGCAGCTGGTTGGCTGCCAACCTGCCCGACGACATCCGTGCCAAGGTGACGGGCTACCAGGGCCTCAGCAAGGACGACTTCATCCGCTGGCACAAGATCCTGGCCGCCAAGGGCTGGAGCGTGCCGCACTGGCCGAAGGAATGGGGTGGCACCGGCTGGGACATCACCCAGCGCTACATCTACGACGAAGAGTTCGGCCTGGCTGGTGCCCCGGCCCTGCCGTCTTTCGGCCCGGCCATGTGCGCGAGCGTGCTGCTGAAGTTCGGCTCGCCGGAACAGAAGGCGCGCTTCCTGCCGCGCATCCGCGAGGGGGATGATTTCTGGGTGCAGGGCTATTCCGAGCCGGGCTCGGGGTCCGATCTTGCGTCGCTGAAATGCCGCGCTGACCGGGGGGCTGGCACGGATGGCGACAAGTACATCGTCAACGGCCAGAAGATCTGGACCACGCTGGGCCACTACGGCGACTGGATCTTCTGCCTGGTGCGCACCGACAGCACCGCCGCCAAGCGCCAGGATGGCATCAGCTTCCTGCTGATCGACATGAAGACCCCGGGCATCACGGTGCGCCCGCTGATCCTGATGGACGGCGGCCACGAGGTGAACGAGGTGTTCTTCGACAACGTCGCGGTGCCGGTGGAAAACCTGGTGCACGAAGAAGGCAAGGGCTGGACGGTGGCCAAGTACCTGCTGGGCCATGAGCGCATGGGCTCGGGCACCGTGGGCGGCAGCAAGCGCGAGCTGGCCGCACTGAAGGAACTGGCCCAGCGCGAGCAGAAGGGCGGCCAGCCGCTGATGGCCGATGCACGCTTTCGTGACAAGCTGTCGCGGGTGGAGATCGAGCTGGATGCGCTCGAGATCACCTCGATGCGCTTCCTCGACAAGATGCGCCGCACCGGCCAGCCGCCGGGGGCCGACGTGAGCATGCTGAAGATCCGCGGTACCGAGGTGCAGCAGATGATCACCGAGCTGATGATGCAGGCGGTGGGCCCGATGGCGCAGCCATTCAAGGCCGTCGACAGCGGGGCCATCGACTTCTTCACCAGCCGCCTGTCGCCGCGTTACTTCAACTACCGCAAGGCCAGCATCTACGCCGGGTCCAACGAGATCCAGCGCAACATCATCGCCAAGATGTCGCTCGGCCTGTGAAGGAGACACCATGAACTTCGACTACAGCGACGAACAGCAGCAACTGGCCGACAGCCTGCAAAAGTACCTGGCCGGGCAATACGGCTTCGAGCAGCGCAAGGCCATTCTGAACTCACCCGGCGGCACCAGCGACGCGGTGTGGCAGGCGTTTGCCGAGATGGGCCTGACCGCGATTGCCCTGCCCGACGCCGATGGCGGCTTTGGCGGCGGCGCGGTCGATCTGATGGCTGCGATGGAAGCCTGCGGCGAGGCCCTGGTGGTCGAGCCGCTGCTCGACAACGTCGGTTTGGCCGGGCGGCTGCTGGCGCGCTGCGGCTCGGCCGCGCAGCGTGCGGCCTGGCTGCCGGGCCTGATCGACGGGTCGGTGAAGCTG
The DNA here is from genome assembly GCA_038218895.1 of Burkholderiales bacterium. Classification (GTDB taxonomy): domain Bacteria; phylum Pseudomonadota; class Gammaproteobacteria; order Burkholderiales; family Burkholderiaceae_C; genus Pseudaquabacterium. The sequence goes on along the minus strand of JBBRJU010000275.1, from coordinate 1,692 downwards.
GCCTATGCCGGCCTGGAACCCGGCCGCCGCTATGACCTGTCACCTGCAGCCACCACCGCCACGCCCGAGGGCAGTGGCTGGGTGCTGGACGGCAGCAAATGTGTGGTGGTGGGTGCCCCATCGGCCACGCGGCTGGTGGTGTCTGCTGCCACGCCGCAGGGCGCCAGCCTGTTCCTGGTCGACCCGCTTGCCGCAGGCGTGGCGCTGAACCCCAGCCGCACGGTCGATGGCCTGCGGGTGGCCGACGTGGCCTTCAACGGCGTGATGGTCGGTGCCGATGGCCTGCTGGGCACGGCGGGCGGCGCACTGCCCGCCATCGAGGAAGCGCATGACTTCGCCACCGCCTTGCTGTGCGCCGACACCATCGGCGCGATGAAGAGCGCCTGCGATGCCACGCTCGACTACATCAAGCAGCGCAAGCAGTTCGGCGTGTCGATCGGCAGCTTCCAGGTGCTGCAGCACCGCATGGTGGAGATGGTGATCTGCACCGAGCAGGCGCGCTCGCTGGCCATCAAGGCGGCCAGCACCGTGGACCATGCGACCGACCCGGCCGAGCGCGCCCGGGTGGTGTCGGCTGCCAAGATCAAGGTGGCCGATGCGGCGCGCCAGGTCAGCCAGGAGGCGGTGCAACTGCACGGCGGCATGGGCATGACCGAAGAGCTGAAGGTCTCGCACACCTTCCGCCGCCTGACGATGGCGGGGCAGCGCTTCGGCGACGCCGACCACCATCTCGCGCGCTACGCCAGCCTGACCTGACCGGAGCACCGCATGGGCGACAGACTGCAAGGCAAGGTGGCGATCATCACCGGCGCCGGTTCAGGCATCGGCCGTGCATCGGCACTGCTGTTTGCTGCCGAGGGTGCGAAGCTGGTGCTCGGTGACAAGACCGACGCGGTGCATGCCACTGCCCAGGCCGTCGTCGCCGCTGGCGGCCAGGCCAGCGCGTTCCAGATGGACGCCGGTGTCGAGGCCGATGTGGCCGGGCTGGTGGCCGCAGCGCTCACGGCGTATGGCCGGCTTGACGTGGCCTTTGCCAATGCCGGCATTGCCGGCGGCATGGCCAGCATCTTCGATGCCACGCCCGAGCTGTGGACGGAAGTGCTGCGTGTCAACCTGATCGGCCCCTGGCTGATGGTCAAGCATGCCGGCAAGGCCATGGCCGATGCCGGCAATGGCGGCAGCATCATCTGCACCGCCAGCGTGGCGGGCATCCGCTCAGGCGCGGGCGGGCCGGCCTATTCGGCCAGCAAGGCCGGGGTGATCAACCTGGCGATGGTTTCCGCACAGCAGCTGTGCGAGACCGGCGTGCGGGTCAACGCGCTGTGCCCCGGACTCACCGAGACCGGCATGACCAAGCCCACCTTCAACTATGCCAAGGACAAGGGCGTGACCCACAAGCTGGGCCGCCTGAACCCGCTGCGCCGCGCCGCCCAGCCCGAAGAGCTGGCCAATGTGGCGCTGTTCCTGGCCAGCGACCAGAGCAGTTATGTCAACGGCCAGGCCATCGCGGTGGATGGCGGCTTGAGCAGCTCGCACCCCGTCACCCGGCAGCTGCCGGGGCAGACGGCGGTTTGAGCGCACCAGCGCGCCGTTTCCCGTGCCCCGCCCCCCCCCCCCCCCCCCCAAAAAACCCCCCCCCCACCCCCCCCCCGAAAAAACACAAAAAAACAACCCCCCCCCGGGGGGGAGGCA
>JBBRJU010000274.1:0-4555 GCA_038218895.1 Burkholderiales bacterium | reverse complement strand
CACCAGGTGAAATTCCTTCACGCCCTGGTTCATGCGCCAGGGCAGCGTCCAGCCATTGAGCGTGACCACCGGGTTGTAAGGCCGGCCGGTGGTCGGCACCAGCGGTGGCATGGTGTCTGGCCGGGTCTGCAGCACCGGTTCAGGCAGGGCGGCCATGGCCACCTTGCTGACAGAGGCGGCCGCCACTGCGGCAGTGACGGCGCCGGCGCCGCCAAGCAGCTTGCGGCGTGACAGCGGGTGTGTATCAGGCATCGGGGTGTCCTTCATGTTCAATGTCCTGGGCCGGCAGCCTCGGCGGCCATGGCGGGGCCGGTGGCGGCCGCCAAGCCGGGTTTGCCGATCAGCGCCATGTCCAGGTCGGCCTGCGCGACCCAGAAATCGCGCAACGCCTGGATGGCAGCATGCACGCTGGCGATCTGGTTGCGGGCATCGGCCAGCAACTCGAACACGCCGATGAACATGCCGTTGTAGCGCAGCAGGTTTTCTTCTGAAATGCGTTGGTTCAGCGGCACCACGGTCTCGCGCTGGTGGCGGGCGATGTCATGCGCCGCGCGGTAGGCGGTGTAAGCCTCGCGCACCTCCGACCGGGCGTTGATGGCGGTCTCGGCTGCGCGGTGCACGGCCTGCATGTAGACCGCCTCAGCCCGGGCCACCCGGGCATCGCCCCAGTCGAACAGTGGCAATTCGATGCTGATTTCCCAGCCGCGCTGGGTCGGCGCGTCGTTGGCACTGTTGTGCATGGCACCCAGCTCCAGCACGTTGACAAAGCGCGTGGCGCGGGTCAGGCCCAGCTGCCTGGCCGTCTGCTCGGCCGCCACCTTGGCGGCCTGCACATCGAGCCGCTGCGCCAGGGCCACACGCTCGATGTCGGGCAGGTCCAGCACCTCCTGCGGCAGTGCGGGCAGGCGCTCGGGCAGCATGAATCGGGTCTGCGCGCCCCACAGGCCCAGCAGCCGGGTGAGCCGCTCGCGCGTGGCGCGCTGCATCTGCTCGGCCCGCGCCAGGTTGAGCGCGGCGTCGGCCTGGAACACCTGCTCACGCGCACGCTGCAACTTGCTGAAGTTGCCCACCTGCTCCATGCGGCGCGCCAGTTCGGCGCCAGCCTCGGCAGCCTGCGCCACCTGGCGCATGTGGCGCACGGTTTCCTCGGCAGCCAGCGCGTGGTAGTAGGCCTTGCGGGTGTCGGCCGCGAGCGCCAGCACCTGCATCGCCACCAGGGCCTGCGCCTGCTGCGCCCGCCGCACCCCGATTTGCCGCGTGGCCGGCAAGGCAAGCAGCCGCGCCAGGTTGAGGTGCAGGCCGCGCTCCAGCTCCACCTCGTCGCCGCGTGTCATGCGCCCGAAGCTGAAACCGGGGTTGGGCAGCCGGGCCGCCTGCACCATGTCGGCCTCGGTGATGCCCAATTCCTGGAAGCCGGCCTGCAAGCCGCGGTTGTGCAGCAAGGCCACCTGCACGGCGTCGTCCACCGTGAGCGGACGCGCCAGGATGGCGTTCACCCGCTGGGTGATGGCGTCCAGGTCGGCATCGGTCCGCGCCCAGCGCAGGTCTTTGCCCAGCCGCTCCAGCGTGGTCTGCTCCACGGCGGCAAAACCGGCATCGGGCGACAAGGTGGCACAGCCGCCCAGCAGCGCAGCACCGGCCAGCAGCGCGGCAAGCTGCAGGCGGCGCCTGTGCGCCTCACCGCCGGGCCTGCCCCCGGGCGCAGGCGCCCTGGTCAATTCACTGGCGAACAGGGCACGGGCGGTCAGGGGACGGGCAGTCAATGCACAAGCGGTCAGGGAACGGGCGCTCATGGTGACTTGTGGCCGCCGTGCGGCTGTGGCAATGCGGCTGGCGCCAGATCGGGTTGCAGGGCCTCGCGGGCATAGACCCGCCAGCCGCCGATGCGGGCCACGGTGTCATTGGCCTCGCGCCAGGAAACCGGCTTGTCGGCTGGCGTGCGCGCGTTGCGCTGGATCGGCGACGCGAGCACCAGCACCGGCACGGCAGCCGCCGGGTCCAGCGGATCGGGACGCGCCGTGCGCGCTGCAGGTTCAGCGTGCGCAGTCAGCGTGGCCGTCGCCAGCGCCGCCAGCCATGGCAGAGAAATGGATGAAAACATGGGGCTCTCACAGCAAGACCTCGAAGCCGCCGGCGCTGCAGGTGCAGCACCGGCGGCGGCAATGGCAGGTCGGGCAACCCGTGCTCAGCGCACGCCTGCACCCCCGCCAATCAGCCGAGGTCTGCGCGTGGAGGGCGTTCAGGGCCGTCGGCGGCAAAAGCGTCAACGGTGCTTTCCACGGCGGCAAACAGCGTGGGCGCGCAGTCGGCAGCCGGCACGGTCAGCAGCGTGCCTTGCGGCGCGCCGACCGAGCAGCATGCTGCGCAGGCGCTGCATGTGTGGGCGCTGGCGTGCGGCGCCTCGGACGTATCTGCTGTCGCAGCGGCTGCATGCACCTGGGCGCCGGCTGCTGTGGGCTGGGCGTGGTGTGCTCGGGGTGATGCGCCATCCCCGCCGGCAGGCGGGTGGGCATCGCCATGGTAGTGTCCCTGGGCCGCCGAATGGCCGCCCTGCCCCTGCAGCACTGCGGCCACGGCACTGGCGCCGTGGTGTGAACCGCAGGACGCCATCGTGGCCGCAGCCAGCCCCTGGACAGGAACTGCCAGCACCAGCAACCAGATGAACAGCGCCCGAATGGCCAACGACATGCCGCCAATGTAGCGCAGCCGGGCACCGGCTGCGCCCAGCGGGCTTACCGCACCGACCGCCCCGACCGCGCCGCGCACAACCCGATTGGCCCTCGGCCCCTTGATCGAGATGGCAGAACGCAGTGCTCACCGCCCCCGGTCTTGAAGAATCGCCTGCGTGACACTGGCCTGGCTGATGCGCCAACGTGCCAGGGCATGGTCGTAGACCAGACGTTCATCATGGGTCACGCGCCCATCGGCGGTGATGACCGCCGCTGCCAGACGGCAGACCAACATGCGACGCTCGTCGTCTGGAACCGCATCGAGCAAGGCGTTGATGTAGGCCGCGTGGGCGGCGCTCAGCCAGGAACGCTCGCACAACTGGGTGCCCACTTCGCTGACGCAGGTGCGGGCGAGCGCGACGAAGCGCTCACGGCTGACGCCGATGCGCTCAAAGGCGTCGAGTTGCTCGAGCGACTGCAGTTCCTGGTCGTCGACACGACCATTGGCCGCCACGATCATCGCGAGTGCGTGGGCCAAGGCTTCGGCGTGCGCGGGGGTTGCATGTTCCATCGTCATTCCTCGTCACGGTTCGGTCCAGACATCCGGCCCCAAGCAAAGCGGCACTTCCCATCGGGCCCGGTCAGAGCGCCGCAAGCGGCGCAAGTTCCGACTTTCGCAGCCCAGGGCCTTGGCCCATTGACACCGATCAACGGCGATGTCGATTGAAATGCCGACGCAGCGCCATGCCCTGAAAATAAAGTCCAGACCAGGTCAGACCCGGCGCGCCAGGCAGCGCATCGGGGTTGGTGGTGCTGGTGGTGCCGTGCTCGGCGACACGCACCTTGGAAAACAGCACCGGGCGCCGTACCGTTGCACTGCTGACGATGCAGCCGCCAGACACCAGCGCGTCGACCACCAACGCTGTGCCGCCCGTCGTCGAACACGAAATCGGCCGGCGGCAGCTGGGCCGGCAGGCTGCGGATGGGCCGGTCGTCGTCGCACAGGTTGAGCTCGGGCACCACATGGGTCAGGTCCATGTTGGCGTCCCAGCAGGCGTCCCAGCAGGCGTCGAGGCTGCCCACACTACGCCAGTCAGCATGGTCGCCGACCAAGTTGATGCAGCTGCAGACGAAGCGATGCGCCTGAAGGCGATGGCTGCAGACCAAGCGTGGTGTGAGATCGCGCCCACATCGTGGCTCGATGCCGGATGCGCGGCATCGCTCTCGAGTTGCCCGCAAAGGAAGACCGCGTCAACTGGACTTGTCGGCATCTTGTTGGCGCTGGCGCTGCGGATCTGGCTGGCCTATCGCGGCGTCAGCGTGCGCGTGCTCGGTCCGGTGTGCGCACTGCTGGCAGTGCTGTTGGCCGGCGCGCCGCTGCTGGCCCGTGCTCGGGCTCGGCGGGAGCAACCCGCTGATCTCGCTGACGATCTAGGTCAACATCCTGGCCGGCATCAGCGGCGCGGCTTCAGGCGGGATGAGCGCCCTGTCGACCTTGGGCGACGCGTATGTCCAGATGGCCAGCGGCGCCACGGGGGTGCCGATGGAACTGATGCACCGTGTGACCTCGATCGCCGCCGTCGGACTGGACGCACCGCCGCACAACGGCGCGGGGATCACCCTGCTGGGCATTTGCCACCTGACCCATCGCGCGTCTGACTGGAACATCTTCATCGTGGCCGTCGTGGCGCCGATTGCGGCGCTGGCCGCCGTGGTCGCGCTGGGCACGCTGCCGGGCTCCTTCTGACCCACGGTGCCATCGCGGCCGCACAGAGGCTGACCAGCGCATGACCGGAGACCCTAAGATCCCTTTGCGGCGACGGTTTGACCGCCAGAGAAACCCTGTCGTGACAGCCAGCAAGCTTGACCAACATCAACCGGCACCG
>JBBRJU010000273.1:0-4564 GCA_038218895.1 Burkholderiales bacterium | reverse complement strand
CAGCCTGCTGCTGGTGCGCGACCAGCGGGTGCTGACGCGCATGGTGCAGCCGCAGCCGGCGTCGGCGCTGACCAGCACGGTGGTTCTGCAATTGCACGCCACCCCACCCAAGGCCGTGGCGGCCCGCCGCCGTGCCTGGCTGGATGCCTGACGCGGCGCGGGGCGGGGTCGGTCTTGGGTCTGGGGCCGGGGCCGGGGCTGTGCATGGGCGGCCGGTCTTCTGGCTGCTGATTGCACTGGTGGCGCTGGCCCACCTGCTGCTGGGCAACCGCCTGGCCGAGGACCGGGTGGGCTGGGGTGCCGGCGACGCGCCGCCGCCGCGCATCGAGGTGGCCTTCGTGCGCGAACTGGCTGCCGCCAAGCCGCCGACCGTGGCCGCGCCGGTGGCCGTGGTCGAGCGCCGGCTGGCCGCCGTGGCCATCGCCCCGGCCGAAACCGCATCGGCACCTGCAGTGGCCGCATCTGCTGTATCAGCGGCATCGGCGGCATCGGCAACATCAGCAGCAGGCGGCGCTGATCCCACGCCGCCGGTGTTGGCGATCGCCGAACCCGAACCGCCGGTGGCGCCGCCGCCGTCGCCGTCGCCTGTGGCGGAGCCGGACAGCCGCGCCTCGGCTGCGGCTGCTGCGGCACTGGCACCGGCCATCGCCTTGCCAGTGCCTGACCAGCTGCCTGCGCTGGCACCCCTGATGGCAGCTGCCGCCGCTGCCATTGCATCGGGCCCGACATCGACCCCACCGGCTGCCCCACCATCTGTCCCACCACAAGCGTTTGCCTGGCCACCGTCGACCCGGCTGAGCTACAAGCTGCTCGGCAACTACCGCGGCCCGGTCGAGGGCACAGCCCAGGTGGACTGGCTGCGCCAGGGCAGCCGCTACCAGGTGCACCTGTCCACCGCCATCGGCCCGGTGCTGTCACGCCGCATCAGCAGCGAAGGGGAGCTGACGCCCCAGGGCCTGGCGCCACGCCGCTTCGACGGCGAGCAGAAAGTGCTGTTCCGTGCCGTGCGGCGCTGGCAGCTGCGTTTCGGGACCGAGCAGGTGGTGCTGTCCGACGGCCAGGACGTGCCGACCCAGCCCGGCGTGCAGGACGAAGCCAGCCAGTTCGTGCAGCTGACCTGGCTGTTCACCACACAGCCTGCCAAGCTGCGGGTGGGCGGCGCGGTGGAGATGCCGCTGGCCATCAGCAAGAAGCTGGAGCGCTGGACCTACGACGTGGTGGGCGAAGAGACGCTGCGCTTCCCGTTCGGTGAGGTGCCCACGTTCCACCTGAAGCCGCAGCGCGCAGCCACTGGCGGTGACCTGAGCGCCGAGATCTGGATCGCGCCCACGCTGCAGTACCTGCCGGTGCGCATCCGCATCAGCGACGGCAAGGACGCCTGGGTCGACCTGACCCTGGAGAAGCCGCCGCTGCAGGCCGCCCCCACGCGGTGAGCTGGCCGCGATCGGTTAGATTGCCGCTGCAGCCAACCCCGCCAACTTCGCCAACCCACCCGAGCACCCCATGCCCTACGAAAACATCCTTGTCGAGACCCGCGGTGACGGCGCCGTGCGCACCGGCCTGATCACGCTGAACCGCCCCAAGGCGCTGAACGCGCTGAACGACGGCCTGATGGACGAACTGGGTGCCGCGCTCAAGGCGTTCGATGCCGACGCCGGCATCGGCGCCATCGTCATCACCGGCAGCGACAAGGCCTTTGCCGCCGGCGCCGACATCGGCGTGCTGGCCCAGCATGACTTTGTCAGCGCCTACACCAGCGACCTGATCACCCGCAACTGGGAAACCATCCGCAGCATCCGCAAGCCGGTGATTGCCGCAGTGGCCGGCTTTGCGCTGGGCGGTGGCTGCGAGCTGGCGATGATGTGCGACATCGTCATCGCCGCTGAAACCGCCAAGTTCGGCCAGCCCGAGATCAAGCTGGGCATCATCCCCGGCGCCGGCGGCACGCAGCGCCTGCCGCGCGCCATCGGCAAGGCCAAGGCCATGGACCTGGTGCTGACGGCCCGCATGATGGACGCGGTAGAAGCCGAGCGCGCCGGGCTGGTCTCGCGCGTGGTGCCCGCCGACAAGCTGATGGATGAAGCGCTGGGCGCCGCCGCCTCCATTTGCGCCCTGGGCGGCCCCAGCGTGCTGGCGGCCAAGGAATGCGTGAACCGCGCCTACGAGGGCGGGCTGAACGACGGCATCCTGGTCGAGCGCCGGCTGTTCCATGCGCTGTTCGGCACCGCCGACCAGAAAGAAGGCATGGACGCCTTCCTGAACAAGCGCAAGGCCGCGTTCAAGCGCGCCTGATGCGGCGCGGGGTGGGGCGGGGCGACGCGGCACCCGCTACCGTGCGGGGCGGCGCCCGCTGTGCCATCGGGCAGCGCCTGCTGCGGCACAGGGCGTCGCCCGCTATGGCGTGACCCACTGGCTGCTGCCGTCGGCGCTGAACAGTGCGCGGCGGTGGCCGCCGGCGCGCAGTTCCAGCCAGTCCATCGCCTGCACCTGGGCCTGCACCACCGCAAAGTGGTTGCGGCTGTCGCGGTCGGGCGCGTGCGGCGCTGCCGTGCCGAGCAGCGGCGCGCCGGGTGGCAGCGGTGACAGGTAATCCTGCGCGGCCGGGCTGAGCTTGAGCCGCGCCCAGCGCGACGACACCGCCAGCCCGCTGGTTTCCACCACCAGCCGCACCCGCAGCCGCAGCTGCCAACTGAGCGCGCCGCTCCAGGCCAGCAGCGTGGCCTGCGGCTGCGTGGTGATCTGTGCCACCTTGGGCGAGCGCGCGTCGGTGAAGAACATCAGCGTATGGGCCGCCGCGTCCACCTCGCGGATGACCACGCTGCGCAAGTCGGCCGCGCCGCCGTCCAGCGTGGCCAGCCCCATCACCCGCCAGGCATGCGTCTTGTCCAGGGCGCAGGCGGCCAACTGCAGCCAGCAGGCCTGGTGGATGGCGGGCAAGTCGTCGAGACGGTGCGTTGTCATGGCGTGTTCGGCTGCTGCAGCGCGCCCGGTTCAGGCGCTCAGGCTTCGCGGCGCAGGGCCGGGAAGAGGATCACATCCCGGATGCTGGGGCTGTCGGTGATCAGCATCATCAGGCGGTCGATGCCGATGCCGCAACCCCCGGCCGGCGGCATGCCGTATTCCAGCGCGCGGATAAAGTCGGCGTCGTAGTACATCGCCTCTTCGTCGCCGGCGTCCTTGTTGGCCACCTGGGCATGGAAGCGCGCGGCCTGGTCTTCGGCGTCGTTGAGCTCGCTGAAACCGTTGCCGAACTCGCGCCCGGTGATGAACAGCTCGAAGCGCTCGGTGATGGCCGGGTTGCTGTCGGACGCACGCGCCAGCGGGCTCACCTCCACCGGATAGTCGATGATGAAGGTGGGCTGCCAGAGTTTGTCTTCGACCGTCGCCTCGAACAGGCCGAACTGCAGCTGCGACAGGCCCCAGTGCGCCGGCGGCTCTTCGCCCAGCGCGCGCAGCCTGGCGTGCAGCACCAGTGCATCCCCCGCCTCGGCGTCGGTGAGGCCGGCATGCGCCACCAGCGACTGCCGCACCGACAAGCGGGCAAACGGCTGGTCCAGCGCCACCGGCTTGCCGGCATAGCTGACGGCGGCCGAGCCGGTGGCCGCAGTGGCGGCGTGGCGCAGCAGGCTTTCGGTGAAGTCCATCAGATCATGGTGCGTCCAGTAGGCCGCATAAAACTCCATCATCGTGAACTCGGGGTTGTGCCGCACGCTGATGCCTTCATTGCGGAAGTTGCGGTTGATCTCGAACACCCGCTCGAAGCCACCCACCAGCAGGCGCTTCAGGTACAGCTCGGGTGCGATGCGCAGGAACATCTGCTGGTCGAGCGCGTTGTGGTGGGTGATGAAGGGCTTGGCATTGGCACCGCCAGGGATGGGGTGCAGCATCGGCGTCTCCACCTCGAGGAAGCCGTGGTCGACCATGAAGCTGCGGATCGAGCTGACGGCCTTGCTGCGGGCCACGAAGCGGGTGCGCGCATGCTCGTCGGCGATCAGGTCGACATAGCGCTGGCGGTACTTCTGCTCCTGGTCGGCCATGCCGTGGAACTTGTCGGGCAGCGGGCGCAGGCTCTTGGTCAGCAGGCGCAGCGTGTGCACTTTGACCGACAGCTCGCCGGTGCGGGTCTTGAACAGCGTGCCGGCGGCGCCCAGGATGTCGCCCAGGTCACTGTGCTTGAAGGCGTCGTACGCCGCCTCGCCCAGCGCGTCGCGGCTGATGAACAGCTGGATGCGGCCCTGGTTGCCAACAGTGCTGGTGCCGAAGCTGCCGTCCTGCAGCGTGGCGAAGCTGGCCTTGCCCATCACCCGCTTGAGCATCATGCGGCCGGCCAACGCCACGGCAACGCCCTGCGGCTCCAGCGCCTCGTTTTCCAGCGCACCGTACTGCTGCTGCAGGTCGGCCGCGTGGTGGCTGGGCTTGAAGTCGTTGGGGAAGACGGCGGTGCCCGCAGCCTGGTGCTGGGCGCGCAGTGCGGCCAGCTTCTCGCGCCGCTCGGTGACCAGCTTGTTCTCGTCGGCCGCCGGCTCGGGCTGCGGGGCGTGCGGGTGCGGGTGGGCGGTGGTCA
>JBBRJU010000272.1:0-4574 GCA_038218895.1 Burkholderiales bacterium | reverse complement strand
CTGCCGGCGGTGCAAATGGCCCGCGATGCGGCCCGCCGGACGCAGTCGAAAAACAACCTGCGCCAACTGGGGCTGGCGATTCATGCGATTCACGATGTGAACAAGCGCAGCAGTTCAACAACCCGGCCAATACCGCGGTGCACGTGCGGACCACGGCCGAAGAGATTGCGGCCGACTTTCCCGAGGGCCTGGACGCCATCATCACCGGCGTGGGCACCGGCGGCCACCTGACCGGCTGCGCCCAGGTGCTGAAAGCGCGCTGGCCGCAGCTGAAGGTGTTTGCGGTGGAGCCGAGCGCCAGCCCGGTGATCAGCGGCGGCGCACCCAGCCCGCACCCCATCCAGGGCATCGGCGCGGGTTTCGTCCCCGCCAATCTGCACACCGCCCTGCTCGACGGCGTCATCCAGGTCGACGCCGAAGCCGCGCGCGAGATGGCCCGCCGCAGCGCCCGTGAAGAAGGCATCCTGGTGGGCATCAGCAGCGGCGCCACGCTGGCCGCCATCGCCCAGAAGCTGCCCGAGCTGGGCGCCGGCGCACGGGTGCTGGGCTTCAACTACGACACCGGCGAGCGCTATCTGTCGATCGAGGGGTTCTTGCCGGCCTGAACACCGCCGGGTCGGCGTAGAACGCTGCATCACCATTGCCCGGCCACCAGCCCGGCACGCCCAGCACCGGCAGCGGGCAGAAGGGCTTGGCTGCCCAGGCGGCCGGGTGCATCTGCAAGGCTGCGTCGACGGGCAGCACATGGGCCGTCAATGCCTTGCGTGGGGCGGTGGCCAGTTTTTCCAGCAGCGCGTGGCCGACGATGGTCAGCCGCGCGTCGGTCCAGCGCGCGCGGTGGGTGATGCACAGCGCGTGCCAGTCGCGCTGGCGCAATGCCTGCCACAGCACTGGTGGCGCCTGCAGCAGCGCGCCGTTTTCATCGAACAGCGTCAGGGCGTCACGCAGCGCACCGCGCGGCTGCTGCACGCCGCAGCGGGCGATCTGGTCGGCTTGCAGCGCATTCAAGCGGCGTTTCAGCGCCGGTTGTGCCAGCCACACCAGGCCGTTGAAGAAGTCATGCACGTTGTCGCGGGTGGGCACCTGGGCGCTGCAGTGGATGAAGGCTTCGTAGGCCTGCCCGGCTGGCAGCGCGGCCTGCGGCACGAAGCACAGCGGGCCGGCGGTCAGTTGCGGCGCAGCGTCGCCGGGCTGGCGCTGCGCATTCAGCGCAGCGGCCACTGTGGCGCCAGCCTGCCACGTGGCCCAGGCGTGGCCCAGCGCCGGCTGCAGCGCTGCCAGCCAGGGGCGGGCCAGGTCCATGCCTGTGGGCAGGCCGTGCTGCCCGCTCAGGCGGTCTGGCGCCAGGCCAGGGTTTCACCGCCGCGCAGCGGCTTGAGCTGGGCGTCGCCGAAGGGCACGGTCTCGGGCAGCGCATACGGCTCGCGCTGCAGCGTCACCGTGCCGGCATTGCGTGGCAGGCCGTAGAAGGCCGGGCCGTGGTGGCTGGCAAAACCTTCCAGCTGGTCGAGTGCACCCACCGCGTCAAATACCTCGGCATACAGCTCCAGCGCGCTCAGCGCGGTGTAACAACCGGCGCCGCACACGCTGGCCTCCTTCAGCACCGATGCATGCGGCGCGCTGTCGGTGCCCAGAAAGAAACGCCCACTGCCCGACGTGGCGGCCGCCACCAGGGCCTGGCGGTGCACCTCGCGCTTGAGCACCGGCAGGCAGTAGTAATGCGGCCGCAAGCCGCCCAGGAAGATGGCGTTGCGGTTGTACAGCAGGTGGTGGGCGGTGACGGTGGCAGCGGTGTGCGGCCCGGCTTCGGCCACGTACTGGGCCGCCTCTTGGGTGGTGATGTGCTCGAACACCACCTTCAGTTCGGGGAAGTCGGCCCGCAGCGGGCGCATCACCCGGTCGATGAAGACCGCCTCGCGGTCGAACAGGTCGACCGCCGGGTCGGTCACCTCGCCATGCACCAGCAGTTTCAGGCCGGCCCGCTGCATGGCGCCGAGCACCGGGTAGGTCTTGCGCAGGTCGGTGACACCGGCATCGCTGTTGGTGGTGGCGCCGGCCGGGTAGAGCTTCAGCGCCACCACGCCGGCTGCGGCCGCGCGGGCGATCTCGTCGACCGCCAGGTTGTCGGTCAGGTACAGCGTCATCAGCGGGGTGAAATCCGCGCCCGCCGGCAGCGCCGCCAGGATGCGCGCCCGGTAGGCCACCGCCGCAGCCGCCGTGGTGATGGGCGGGCGCAGGTTGGGCATGATGATGGCGCGGGCGAACTGCCGCGCCGAGGCCGGCACCACGGCGGCCATGGCAGCACCGTCGCGCATATGCAGGTGCCAGTCGTCGGGCCGGGTGAAGGTGAGGATGTCGGTCATCGGCGGATTCTGGCACCCGTCTTGCGGCGCTCGGCCCGCAGCATGCACGCCCCATGCCCGGCACGCATGACCCCATGCTACGTAGAAGCGCCATGGTGAGCACGGTTCTTGCCTCGCTACACTGCGGCACGTTCGGCGGGGGTCTTCCCCGGCCAACGGCGCTTTGACACCACCAGGAGCCATCTTCCATGAAATCGACGACCGCCAAATCCTTGTTCGCGACCGCCTGTGCCACTGCCGTGCTGGCCATGACCGCGCTGCCGGCGCAGGCCGGCAAGACCCTCGACACCATCAAGTCGCGCGGCCAGCTGGTCTGCGGCGTGAACGAAGGCCTGGCCGGTTTTGCGGCCGCCGACAGCCAGGGCAAATGGAGCGGTCTCGACGTCGATGTCTGCCGGGCCATCGCAGCCGCCATCTTGGGTGATGCCAACAAAGTCAAGTGGGTGCCGTTGAATGCCCAGCAGCGCTTCACCGCGCTGCAGTCCGGCGAGATCGACATCCTGTCGCGCAACACCACCTGGACGCTGACCCGCGACGCGTCGCTGGGCATGCAGTTCACCGGCGTCACCTACTACGACGGCCAGGGCTTCATGGTGCCAGCCAAGCTGAACCTGAAGAGCGCCAAGCAGTTGAAGGGCGCCACCATCTGCGTGCAGTCGGGCACCACCACCGAGAAGAACCTGACCGACTTCTCGCGCGCCAATGACCTGAACCTGAAGCCGGTGGTGTTCGAGAAGGTCGAGGCCGCCACGGGCGCCTACTTTGCCGGCCGCTGCATCGCCTACACCACCGACGCCTCGGGCCTGGCGTCGGTGCGCAACAAGGAAGCCAAGAACCCGGCCGAACACGTCATCCTGCCCGACCTGATCTCCAAGGAGCCGCTGGGCCCGTCGGTGCGCCGCGGCGATGATGAGTTCTTCGCCATCGCCAAGTGGGTGCAGTTCGCCCTGATCGAGGCCGAGGACTACGGTATCACGCAGGCCAATGTCGACGCGATGATGAAAAGCGACAACCCCGCCATCGGCCGCATCCTGGGCAGCACCGAAGACACCGGCAAACTGCTGGGCCTGGACAAGGCCTGGGCCGCCAACGCCATCAAGGCGGTGGGCAACTACGGCGAGATGTTCGAGCGCAATGTCGGGCCGAAGAGCGCGCTGGGCCTGCCGCGTGGCCTGAACAACCTGTGGAGCAAGGGCGGCCTGATGTACGCCCCGCCGGTCCGCTGATGAAGCGGTGCGGGCGGCCCGTGCCGCCCGCACCTTCGCTTGCCATCGATCCACCTCGCCCCGCCCCCGGGTCGAAGAAAGTGCGCCATGACGGCACCGGCACTGCCCCCCAAAGCTCCGCCCAAGTCGCGTGACTGGTCGTGGCGCGGCCGCCATGTGCGGGGCATCATCTACCAGGTCATCGTGGTCGGCCTGATTGCGCTGGGCGTCTGGTTTCTGGCCCACAACACGCTGACGAACATGCGTGTGCGCGGCATCCAGAGCGGCTTTGATTTCCTCGGCTCGCCGGCCGGTTTCGACATCGGCGAGCGCATGGTTCCCTACGAGTCGAACGACCCCTACTGGATGGCCTTCCTGGTCGGCATCCTCAACACGCTGCGCGTGGCTGTCATCGGCATCGTGCTCACCACCATTCTGGGCACCTTGCTCGGCATCGGTCGCTTCTCGAACAACGCGCTGGTGCGCGGCCTGTGCTATGTCTACGTCGAGATCTTCCGCAACGTGCCGATCTTGCTGCAGTTGCTGATGTGGTACCTGTTCCTGATCCAGGTGCTGCCCAATGCGGGCGAGCCGAAATCGGTCTTCGGCATGTTCTATCTCGGCGCTGGCGGCCTGTCCTATCCGGTGCCGGTCTGGGCTCTGGGCCATGGGCTGGCGGCCGCAGGTGCCCTCGTCGGCGTGGTGCTGTCGTACTTCTGGGCACAGCGCGCACGCCTGCGGTTCGAGCAGACCGGCAAGCCGCGGCCGGTGCTGCTGCCCGCGCTGGGCCTGATCGTCGGCTGCGCTTTCGGGGGCTGGTTGCTCGGCGGCGCACCCACGGCCTGGAACATGCCCAGGCCGGGCGGCTTCTCGATGGAAGGCGGCAGCGCGCTGACGCCGGAATTCATCGCCGTGCTGCTGGGGCTGACGTTGTACACCGCGGCATTCGTCGCCGAAGTCGTGCGCGCCGGCATTGCATCGGTGCCCGGCGGCCAGGGCGAGGCGG
>JBBRJU010000271.1:0-4590 GCA_038218895.1 Burkholderiales bacterium | reverse complement strand
CCAGCGGCATCATCACCAGCGCCAACTGACGCTGTCTGCCGCCATGGCGCAGCCGCCGTTGGTGGTGCTGGGCGCCGGTGCCTGGGGCACCGCGCTGGCCATTGCTGCAGCCGCCCGCCAACCGGTGCTGCTGTGTGCGCGTGATGCAGCCCAGGCCAGACGCATGCAGGCCGACCGCTGCAACGCCCGCTACCTGCCGGGCATGGCCTTTCCCGATGCATTGACGGTCACTGCCGACGCGGGGCAGTCCCTGGCGCTGGCCGCCAGGGGGCTGGCCGTGCTGGGCGTGCCGATGGCCGGCCTGCGCGCCGGCCTGGCAATGCTGCCGCCGGGCGCCCGGGCACTGTGGTTGTGCAAGGGCTTCGAGGCCGGCACCGGCCTGCTCGGCCATGAGATCGCCCAGGCCACCCGGCCCGATCTGCGCTGCGGCGTGCTGTCGGGCCCCAGCTTTGCGCAAGAAGTGGCGCGCGGCCAGCCCACCGCCCTGGTGGCCGCCAGCTTCGATGAGGCCCTGGCCGCGCTGGCGGTGCAGGCCTTCCACAGCGACAGCCTGCGCGTCTACACCAGCACCGACCCGGTGGGTGTGGCGGTGGGTGGCGCGGTCAAGAACGTGATGGCCATCGCCACCGGCATCGCCGACGGGCTGGCCTTGGGCTTGAATGCCCGCGCCGCCCTGATCACCCGCGGCCTGGCCGAGATGACGCGCCTGGGCCTGGCGCTGGGCGCACGTGCCGAGACCTTCATGGGCCTGTCGGGCCTGGGCGACCTGGTGCTCACCGCCACCGGTGACCTGTCGCGCAACCGCCAGGTGGGCCTGCTGCTGGCCCGGGGCCAGGCACTGCCCGACATCCTGCGCCAGCTGGGCCATGTGGCCGAAGGGGTGCACACCGCGCCCACCCTGCAGGCCCGCGCGCGCGCCAGCGGCGTGGACATGCCGATCACCGACGCTGTGGTGGCCGTGCTGCAGGGCAGCCTGTCGCCCGCCCAGGCGTTGCTGCAATTGATGGCACGTGACGCACGCCCGGAAGCCTGAACCCGAACGAGGTCAATCCCCCTCGGGCGGCCTGACGCGCAGCGGCAGGCCTGGGGGCGCTTTCGTGCTCAGGCGCCGCCGGTGTAACCCGTCTGCCGCCAGGCTTCGAACACCGCCACCGCCACGGCGTTGCTCAGGTTCAGGCTGCGCTGGCCGGGGCGCATCGGCAGCCGCACCCGCCGGTCGTCGGCAAAGCTGTCGCGGATGTCGGCCGGCAGGCCCGCAGTTTCGCTGCCGAACACCAGCCAGTCGCCAGGCTGCCAGGCGAGCGTGTTGAAACGCTGGGCGCCCCGTGTGGTGAAGGCGAACCGCCGCCCGCCAATGGCCTGCTGCGCGGCCAGCAGCGCGGGCCAGCCGGCATGGCGGCGCACGGCAGTGAACTCGTGGTAGTCCAGGCCGGCGCGCCGCAGCAGCTTGTCTTCCATCGTGAAGCCCAGCGGCTCCACCAGGTGCAGTGCGCAGCCGGTGTTGGCGGCCAGCCGGATCACGTTGCCGGTGTTGGGCGGGATTTCCGGGTGCACGAGGACAATGTGGAACATGGCCGCCATTCTGGCCCGGCGCGCGCTGCCTGCACGGCCCGGCGCCGGGTCATCCGCCGGGTGCAGGTGTGCGTGCCAGCACCCACACCTGCACGCCGGCCGCACCGGCCGCCAGCAGCGCGCGGGTGGCAGCCGCTGCAGTGACGCCGGTGGTCATCACATCGTCGACCAGCGCGATCTGGCAGCCGGCCATGCCTCGCTGGCCCTCGGGCGGCACCCACATCGCGTCGCGCAGGTTGGCCTCGCGCGCGGACCGGCCCAGGCCCACCTGGTGGGGCGTGTCGCGCAGCCGCAGCAACCAGCCGGCCTGGGCCCCCAGCCCGCGCCGGCGGGCGATGCGGCGTGCCAGCGCGCAGGCCTGGTTGTAGCCGCGCTCGGCCAGGCGCGCCGGGCCGAGCGGCACCGGCAACACCCAGTGCACCGCTGGCAAGCCGGGCTGGTGCGGCAGCACATCGGCCAGGGTGTCGGCCAGCAGGCCGGCCAGTTCGGGTTGCTGCTGGAACTTCAGGCGGGTGATCAGCCGGTCCCACGGAAAACCATAGTCGGCCAACGTGGTGCAGTGGTGAAACGGTGGCGGTGCGCGCAGGCATTCGCCGCAGCGGGCGCCGCCCGCGCTGTGCAGCGCGCACTGCGGGCAGCGCGGCAGCAGCGGCGTCAGAAAACGCTGCCGGCAGGGGTTGCAGAAGCCGCTGCGGTCCCATTGGCCGCACAGCGCGCAGGGCCGGGGCAGGCGCCCCAGCCAACCGCGCCAGCCTGGCGCACTGCCCGGCGCACTACTTGGCGCACCGTCTGGCGCACTGTCTGGCGCACCACCTGGCGCACCACCTGCAGGGGTCGCTGATGCGTCGCTGTCTTGTTGCATCGCTTCAATATACTGAAATCGCCATGACCGAATCCGCTGCGCCGCCCCCCGCCATCGACCACCGCGCGTTGCGCCGGGTGCTCGACCGCCTGGCGCATGCCGAAACCGCGCCGTGGCTGAACCAGGAGGTGGCCCGCCGCATGGCCGAGCGTCTGCCGGTGATCCGGCAGGCGCCTGAGCGCTGGCTGGATTGGTGGGGCTTCACCGGTGCCGGGGCGGCTGCGGTGCAGGCGGTGTGGCCGCAGGCCGTGCGCCAGGTGGTTGAGCCCACACCGGCATTGCGCGCGCGCAGCCTGCAGGCGCTGGGCGCGCCCTGGTGGGCCTGGGGCGCGCGCCGCCAGGCTGCCGCGCAGCCCGTGTGGCTGAGTGCCGAGGTGCCCGCCGGCCAGGCGCAGATGGTGTGGGCGAACCTGGTGCTGCACACCGCCGCCGACCCGGCCGCCAGCCTGGCTGCCTGGCACCGGGCCCTGGCGGTCGACGGCTTCCTGATGTTCTCCAGCTTCGGGCCCGACACCCTGCGTGAGTTGCGTGCGGTGTATGCCGACGCCGGCTGGCCAGCGCCACACCCGCCGTTCATCGACATGCATGACCTGGGCGACATGATGGTGCACGGCGGCTTTGCCGATCCGGTGATGGACCAGGAGACGATCGACCTGACATGGTCGTCGCCCGAGGCCCTGCTGGCCGAGTTGCGCAGCCTGGGCGGACACCTGGGCCCCGCGCGCAGCGCCGGCCTGCGCACGCCGCGCTGGCGCGCGCGCTTGCTGCAGGCGCTGGCTGCGCGTGCCGGCGCCGATGGCCGCATCGCCATGCGCTTCGAACTGGTCTATGGCCACGCCTACAAGGCCGCGCCGCGTCCGCGCCGTGGCGAGGCGGCGGTGGTGTCGCTGGAGCACCTGCGCACTGGCCTGCCCAAGCCGGGGCTGTCGGGAAATGCATAGGCTTGGCCGGCCTGCGGCGTTGGTGGCTCACTCCGCTAGAATCTGAAGTTGATTTGGTGCAGATGCGCAGGGTGGTGGTTGTCGACGGGCCGGGCCAGAGTTGCGGCGCAGCCCGATGCCGCCACCTGCATCTTCCCTGATCGGCCCCTTCCCCCTCATCGAGCCACCATGTCCGTCACGATCGCCCCGAGTCCCTGGCCCGCGCCTGCGTCGCGGCATGATGGCGGCTGGCGCTTCGGGCGCGAGCAGCATGCACCGCTGGCCTGGTTGTTCGATCTGCGCCGCAACGTCTCCATCACCCCCCGCCAGCTGATCGGCTGCTACGCCTTGCTGTGTGTGTTTTCGTTGATGGTGGCGGCTGGGTTCTGGGTGCACGGCATCACCGTGGTCAGCCTGTTCACCGGGCTGGAACTGCTCGCCGTCGGGGTGGCGCTGCTGGTGTTTGCCCGCCATGCCGGCGACCGCGAAACCATCACGCTCACCCAGCGCGAGATTTCGGTGGTGCAGCAGGTCGGGCCGGTGGTCGAGCAGGTGCGCTTCCGCGCCGAATGGGTGCGCGTGGAGCCGGTCGCCGACGACGGATCGCTGGTGGAGCTGTCAGGAGAAGGGCGCAGTGTGCGGGTCGGCCGCCACGTGCGCCCGGAGTTGCGTGTGGCGCTGGCACAAGAACTGCGGCGGGCCTTGCGCCTGGCCCGTTCGGCCGGCGCCCGGGCTGTGGATCAAGACACTGAAGCATGACGACGATGACGACAAAGACATGGATGGCCCGGGCCTGGCAGGGCGCTGCTGGTCTGGCAATGGCCGGTGGCCTGCAGGCCGCCTGGGCTGTGGGTGACCTGGCCGGTGGCCCGGCCAAGAACCAGCTCGACTTGCACCCGCCCATCACCCGCATTGCCACCGAGGTGCAGAACCTGCACTACTTCATGCTGGTCATCTGTCTGGTGATCTTTCTCGCCGTGTTCGGTGTGATGTTCTATTCGATCATCAAGCACCGCAAGTCGGTCGGCGCCAAGTCGGCCAACTTCCATGAGAGTGTGGCGGTCGAGATCGCCTGGACGATCGTGCCCTTCGTCATCGTGGTGGTGATGGGCCTGATGGCCACCAGGACCGTGGTGGCGATGAAAGACACCAGCAACGCCGACCTCACCATCAAGACCACCGGCTACCAGTGGAAGTGGGGCTACGACTATCTGAAGGGCGAAGGCGAGGGCATCG
>JBBRJU010000270.1:0-4594 GCA_038218895.1 Burkholderiales bacterium | reverse complement strand
CACCTTCGAGATCGCGGCCAAGCGGCTCAGCGCCGACGTGCTCAACCTCGACATCGCCAAGAGCAGCGCCAGCAAGGGCGAGAGCCTGCTCGACACCATCGCCAACCTGTCGGCCATGCATGCCGACATGTTCGTGGTGCGGCACAGCGAGAGCGGCGCGCCCTACCTGATCGCCCAGCACTGCGCGCCGCATGTGCATGTGGTCAATGCTGGTGACGGACGCCATGCCCACCCCACCCAGGGCCTGCTGGACATGTACACCATCCGGCATTTCAAGCAGGATTTCACCCAGCTCAGCGTGGCCATCGTCGGCGACATCATGCACAGCCGGGTGGCGCGCAGCGACATCCACGCGCTCACCACGCTGGGTGTGCCCGACATCCGCGCCGTGGGCCCCAAGACCCTGGTGCCGGGCGACTTCAAGGGCATGGGTGTGCGGGTGTGCCACAACATGGAAGAAGGCATCTGCGGCGTCGACGTGGTCATCATGCTGCGGCTGCAGAACGAGCGCATGAGCGGCGCCATGCTGCCCAGCGCCGGCGAGTTCTTCAAGAACTACGGCCTCACCGATCAGAAGCTGGCGCTGGCCAAGCCCGACGCCATCGTGATGCACCCGGGGCCGATCAACCGCGGCGTGGAGATCGATTCCAAGGTGGCCGACGGCAGCCACAGCGTGATCCTGCCGCAGGTGACCTTCGGCATCGCGGTGCGCATGGCTGTGATGTCCATCCTTGCCGGCAACGAGGCCTGAAATGACGCCCGCTCGGCTACTGCGCGCACCGATCTTGGCTCTGCGGTGCTCGCCGTACGGGTGTACGGCTGCGCTCCTCGAACCAACCTCGGTCCGCTCGCTACGCCGCTCGGACGCCATTTTCAAAATCGCACAGCCATGAAGATCCTGATCAAAGGTGGCAGGGTCATCGACCCCGCCAGCGGCCGCGACGATTTGGCCGACCTGGCGATTGCCACTGGCCGCATCCTCACCATCGGCAGCGTGCCGGCCGACTTCCAGCCGCAGCGGGTGATCGACGCGGCCGGCTGCATCGTGGCGCCGGGCCTGGTCGACCTGGCCGCGCGCCTGCGCGAGCCCGGCCATGAGCATGAAGGCATGCTCGAGAGCGAACTGAACGCCGCCGCCGCCGGCGGCATCACCAGCCTGGTGTGCCCGCCCGACACCGACCCTGCGCTGGACGAGCCCGGCCTGGTGGAAATGCTGAAGTTCCGCGCCCGCAAGCTCAGCCTGTGCCGGCTGTTCCCGCTGGGTGCACTCACCCGCAGCCTGGCCGGCGAAACACTGACCGAGATGGCCGAGCTGACCGAGGCCGGTTGCGTCGGCTTCAGCCAGGCCGAGGTGCCGATCCTCGACACCCTGGTGCTGCAGCGCGCGCTGCTCTATGCCGCCACCTTCGGCTACACCGTGTGGCTGCGGCCGCAGGATGGGTGGCTGGGCAAGGGCGTGGCCGCCAGCGGCGCAGTGGCCACCCGGCTGGGCCTGTCGGGTGTGCCGGTGGCCGCAGAGACCGTGGCCCTGCTGACCATCATCGAGCTGGTGCGCACCACCGGTGCGCGGGTGCACCTGTGCCGCCTGTCCAGCGCTGCCGGCGTGGCCTTGCTGCGCGTGGCCAAGGCCGAGGGCCTGCCGATCACCGCCGACGTGTCGATCAACTCGCTGCACCTCACCGATGTGGACATCGGCTTCTTCAACCCGGCCATGCGCCTGACCCCGCCGCTGCGCCAGGGCGCCGACCGCGACGCGCTGCGCGCCGCGCTGGCCGACGGCACGCTGGACGCGCTGGTGTCCGACCACACGCCGGTCGAAGGGGACGCCAAGAACCTGCCCTTCGGCGAGGCCGAGCCCGGTGCCACCGGACTCGAGTTGCTGCTGAGCCTGGCGCTGAAGTGGGGCGCCGACAGCGGCCTGCCCACCGCCACCGCGCTGGCGCGGGTGACCAGCGGCCCGGTGCGGGTGCTGGGCGATGCGCTGGGCTCGCTGGCATCGTCGGCGGGCCAGCTGGTGGTCGGCGGCGTGGCCGACGTCTGCGTGTTCGACCCCGACGCCACCTGGTCGGTGCAGCCCGGCAGCCTGATCAGCCAGGGCAAGCACACACCGTTCGCGTTTGAATCCACCGGCACCGCCTTGCCGGGCAGGGTGCGCGCCACCGTGGTGGCCGGCACGGTGGCGTACGCGGCCCCCAGCGTCTGATGAGCGGGCTGGCGAGCGGGCAGGCGGGCGGGCTGGCCCGCATGCCACTGGCGGTGTTGCTGGCGGCGTGGCGCGTGCTGCGGCTGGTGCTGCATGTGCTGCACGGCATGGCGGTGATGGCGCTGCGCTTCCCGTCGCTGGATGCTGCCGGCCGCCAGGCCCGCATCCAGTGGTGGTCGGCCGGCCTGTTGCGCGCCATGGGCGTGGCGCTGCAGGTGCGCGGTGCGCCGCGCCCGGGCGCCACCTTGCTGGTGGCCAACCATGTTTCCTGGCTCGACATCGCCGCGCTGCATGCAGCGGTGCCGCAGGCCCGCTTCGTCTCCAAGGCCGATGTGCGGCGGTGGCCGCTGCTGGGCTGGCTGGTGGCCGGCGCCGGCACCTTGTTCATCGCGCGTGACCGCAAGCGTGATGCACTGCGGGTGGTGCACGCCATGGCCGACGCGCTGCGCGCTGGCGAGACGGTGGCGGTGTTCCCCGAAGGCACCACCGGCCCCGGCCCGGTGCTGCTGCCCTTCCATGCCAACTTGCTGGAGGCAGCGATCGCCACCGCCACCCCGATCCAGCCGGCGGTGCTGCGGTTTGCCGACGCACACCAGCGCTTCAGCCCGGCGGTGGCATTTGTCGGCGACACCACGCTGCTGCAGAGCCTGTGGCGGGTGGCCAGTGCCCGGGGCCTGGTGGTGCATGTCGATCTGCTGCCGCCGCAGGGCAGTGCACACGCCGACCGCCGGGCCCTGGCCGAGCACTTGCGCCAGAACATGGCCACGCGGCTGGCGTCGTGAGCTGACCACGCGGCCCGGCGCTGGGACGCCGGTGGCCCCGGTGGCTGCAGCTGGACGCTGGCAGGCGTTCTCGACGCTGCCTGAAAGGCGCATAAAGTGATGCTTGTTCCCGCAGTCGAATTGACGTGCACGCCATGAAAGCGCCGCCATGAAAGTGCTGTTCGCATGACCCCAGGCTTGCTGCTGGCCTTCGACGACGAATTGCCCGCTGCACAGGCCCTGGCCGCAGTGCTGGCCGTGCCCTGGGCGGTGGTGCAGCGCCACCGTTTCCCCGATGGCGAAAGCAAGCTGCGCCTGCCGCCCGCGCTGCCGGCCGACGTGCTGGTGCTGCGTGGCCTGCACCACCCGCATGACAAGCTGGTGGAATTGCTGATCACGCTGCCGGCCGCGCGCGCGCTGGGCGCACGCCGCATCCTGCTGGTGGTACCCTACCTGGCCTACATGCGCCAGGACATGGCCTTCAGCCCGGGCGAGGCAGTGAGCCAGCGCCACATCGCCGCCCTGCTGGCCGCGCATGTGGACGGCCTGGTCACGGTCGATCCGCATCTGCACCGCATCGCCTCGCTGGACGAGGTGATGCCCGGCTGCCGCAGCCTGGTGTTGAGCGCCGCGCCGCTGCTGGGCGCCTGGGTGGCGCAGCAGGTGCCCGGCGCCCTGCTGCTGGGCCCCGATGAAGAGGCGCTGCAGTGGGTGGCTGCCGCCGGCCGCGCCCAGGGGCTGGACCATGCCGTGTGCCACAAGCAGCGCCTGGGCGACCGCGACGTGCGGGTGGCGCTGCCAGCGGTGGCCCTGCACGGCCGCGCCGTGGTGCTGATGGACGACGTGGCCAGCACCGGCCGCACCCTGGCTGAAGCCGCCACCGCAGCGCTGGCCGCCGGTGCTGCCAGCGTGGACGTGGCCGTCACCCACGCCTTGTTCGTGGGCGACGCACTGGCCCAGCTGCGGGCGGTCGGCGTGCGCCATGTCTGGAGCAGCGACGCCGTGCCGCATGCCAGCGCCGTGGTGTCGATCAGCGGCCTGCTGGCCGACGCGGTGCGGTCGTTCTAGGCCGGGCAATCCCGGCGGTGTGGCCCGGGCCCGCGCGGCCTCGCACCCGGCGTCCGGTCACTGCGGCCCGACGGCCGGTGCCGGCGCCACCGGCGCCACCACCGCCGGTGCATACACCACGTCACGCAGCGCCAGGCTGATCGACGGGATGTAGGTGATCAGCATCAGGCAGCCCACGATCACCGCCACGAACGGCAGCAGGTGGCCGATGATGCGGTCCAGCGAGATCTTGGCCACGGTGCAGGCCGCGAACAGGTTGACACCAAAGGGCGGGGTGATCATGCCCAGCGCCAGGTTGACCACCATGATCATGCCGAAGTGCACCGGGTCGATGCCGAAGTGGCGCGCCACCGGCACCAGGATGGGTGCCAGCACGATGATGGCCGCACTGGTCTCGATGAACATGCCGATGATGAACAGCGCCAGGTTCACGCCCAGCAGGAAGTACAGCGGGCTCTGCAGCACCTCGGACAACCAGCTGCCGATCGCATCCGGAATGCCGGCGCGCGTGATCAGGAAAGCAAACAGGCCGGCATTGGCGATGATGAACATGATCACCGCG
>JBBRJU010000269.1:0-4597 GCA_038218895.1 Burkholderiales bacterium | reverse complement strand
CAGGCGGCGAGCAACAGGCACAGCAGACCCAACAGACCCAACCGACCCCGCAGGGCAGGCCAGACGCGGCATGGTGTCAAAGCGTTCATGGTGTTGTGTGTGGAAGCGTGACTGGAACCCTCACCCTAGGCAGTCCTGCGTTCAAATGCCACGGCGAACTTGAACCGGGAGTTGACGATGCAAGAGGATGTGCCGGCCACGGTGGTGCGCGGCGAAGCAGCCGCGCTGTTGGTGGACGCGCGGCGCAACCGGTTCTTCAAGGTCTTTCTGGCCCAAGACCGAGGCGTCAGTGACGCTGCCGCGCAACTCGGCGTCGGCAAGAGCCTCGTCAGCTACTGGGTCGGCCGCCTGCGCGGCCTCGGCCTGCTGCATGAGACATCCGGGCCGGGCCGGCAGCGGCGCTACCGCTCGGTCGGTGACCGCTACGTGGCGTCCCTGGCCGACGTGCCCATGGATTCTCTGGAAGACATCCTGGGCGCACACATGGACCCCGGGTTCGCCAGGCTCAAGCAGGCGCTGCTGCGGGTGGCACTGCGTTACCGCCAGCACTGGTGCTTCCGGCTCGGACGGGTGCCGCAAGGTGTCTACGAGAGCCTGGAGCCCGAACAGGGTTCCTTGGCCCAGGCCGGCATCGTCAACCAGCACGGTGTGCTGCACCTGTCGCCTGACGAGGCCCGGCGCATGCGCGAAGAACTGCAGGCCACTTGGGACCGCTACGCACAGCTGTCCTGCCCCGGCAGCGGGCGCAGGCCCTGGCTGCTCTGGGTCACGGCGGTGGAAGACCAGCCCCCCGCGTCGTCATCGCGTGAGCGGTGCGACCTGCGCTGTGGGCATGCCTGAGGGCGGCGAATGCGCGCGCCGTGCTGTCTGCGGCGCGCTGCGCCTCAGGCCTGGGACGACGCGGCGCGCTGCGCCTCGTCGAAGGCCGCCACCGCGTTGGCGGCATACATCAGTGCCGGCCCACCGCCCATGTAGGTCGCTACGCCCAGGGTTTCGTCCAGCTCCTGTCGGGTGGCGCCCAGCTTCACCAGCGCCTGGGTGTGGAAGCCGATGCAGGCATCGCAGCGGGTGGCCACACCCAGTGCCAGCGCGATCAGCTCCTTGGTTTTGCTGTCCAGCGCGCCGGGCGCGGTGGCGGCGCGGCCCAGTTCGCCAAAGGCCTTCATCACGCCCGGTGTGCTGCTGCGCAGGCTGGCCAGGTTCTGGCTGACGGTGTGGGTCAGGTCGCGGTAGCGGTCGGTGGCGGACATCAAGTCTCCAAGAGGGTGGTGGATGCGTGCATTGGACACGCCTGCGGCCGGCACCGGCTTGCCCAGCGTCAAGGCGGTGCGGCGGCGCCCCAGGCGCGCAGGCCGTCGGCCAGTACATCGAACACCCGCCGCAGCCGCCGGCTGGCGCGCAGCGTGCGGTGCGCCGTCAGCCACACCGGCAGCACCGGCAGGGCCAGCGCCGGCAGCACCGGCACCAGCTCGGGCAGGCGCCGGGCGAGCGGCACCATCACCACGCCGATGCCCACGCCGGCGCGCACCATCGCCAGGTTCACCGGCTGGCTGTCGCAGCGGAAGGCGAAGAAGCGCCGGTCGACCGCATGGCCGGCGGCGCGGAAGCCGTCGAGCATCTGCGTGGACTGGTCCATGCCCACCCAGCGGTACTGCGCCAGCGTGGCCAGCGTCGGCGGCCCGCCCTGCGCGGCCAGCAGTTCGCGGTGGGCATAGAAGCCCAGCGGCCAGTCGGCGATGTGGCGCGTGATCAGCGTGCCCTGGGTGGGCCGCAGCATGCGCACCGCGATGTCGGCCTCGCGTTCCAGCAGGTTGGAAAGGGTGTCGCCAGGCACCAGCTCGATCTGGATCTGCGGATGCTGCCGCGCCAGTTGCGCCAGCAGGCCGGGCAGCACTTCGGCGCTGACCACCTCGCTGGCCGTCAGGCGCACGCTGCCGGCCAGGTCGTCGGCGGCGCTGCCCGCCGCATCTGCCGCCAGCGCGCAGGCCTGGGCTGCGGCCAGCATGCGCTGCGCCGGCTCGGCCAGCGCCAGCGCGGCGGGCGTGGGCTGCAGCCGGCGCCCGCCGCGCTCGAACAGCGGCGTGCCCATCTGTGCCTCCAGCGTGGCGATCTGGCGGCTCAGCGTGGGCTGGCTGGTGCCCAGGCGGGCAGCCGCCTGGGTCAGCGAGCCATGCGCCAGCACCGCGCCCAGCGCGCGCAGCAGGTTCCAGTCGAGCGTGGCGGGGTCGAAGGCAGCTGGCATGAATTCAATTTTGAATGACTGCTATACCGCCATCCATCTTCACATGGTTCATGGCGCAACGCAGCATGAACCAGGTGCAACAACCGGAGATTTCCATGACCCAGACCGTGCTGGTGCTCGGCGCCAACGGGCGCCTCGGGCGGGCCGCCGCGCTGGCATTTGCTGCTGCCGGCTGGCAGGTGCAGGCGCAGCTGCGCCGCGCACCCCGGGCGCCGCTGCCTGCCGGTGTGCAGCTGCTGCAGTGCGACGCGCTGGATCTGGCCGCGCTCACCACCGCCGGCCAGGGCGCGCAGGTGATCGTCCACGCGCTGAGCCCTGACCACACCCGCTGGGCTACGCTGCTGCCACCGATCACCGCCGCCACCCTGGCGCTGGCGCGCGCCACTGGCGCCACGCTGATGCTGCCCGGCAATGTCTACAACTTTGGCAACCAGTTGCCGCCGGTGCTGACCGAGACCACACCGTTTGCCGCCACCCACCCCAAGGCGGCGCAGCGCATCGCACTGGAGGCGGCGCTGGCCGCAGCCGCTGCCAGCGGTGTGCGCAGCATCGTCATTCGCGCGGGTGATTTTCTCGGCGACGCCGGCACCTGGATGGACCTGGCCATGGCCAGGGGCCTGGCGCGCGGCCGCTTCACCCAGATGGGCCCTGCCGACCTGCCCCACGCCTGGGCCTGGCTGCCCGACCTGGCGCAGGCTTTCGTGCAGGTGGCCGCTTGCCGCGCTGTGCTGCCCGCACATGCGGTGCTGCACTTCCCGGGGCTGACGCTGACCGGCGCCCAGCTGCAGCAGGCCTTCGCAGCGGCGCTGGGCCGGCCGCTGCAGACCCGCCACTTCCCTTGGCTGCTGCTGCGCCTGGCCACACCGTTCTCGCCGATGCTGCGGGCGCTGTTCGAGATGCGCTACCTGTGGCAGCGGCCGCACCAGCTCGACGGCAGCCGGCTGCAGGCCTTGCTGGGCACGGTGCCGCAGACGCCGCTGGATGGCGTGGTGCGCCAGTGCATCGCCGGCCTGCAGGCGCGCTGAGGCTGCCCCAGACCCGCCGTTGCGCGTCATGCACCCGAGGGGGATGAGGACACACATGGGAGCGGCTCGGCGTTCTCTCGGCAGGCAGTGGCGCCAGCGCAGTGCCAGGCGCTGGCACCTGGGCAAACCCGGTTCGTCGGCGGCCCTGCGGTAGACTGCGCCCCTTTTTTGACGGGCGGTGGAATTGCGGTCGATCAACGGAATGGCGCCGGGACTGCCGCGCACCCCGTTCAACAGCCCGCCACTGGTGCGCCTGCTGGCGGCTTTGTCCCCAACTGCACTGCCCGCACCGGCCGTGCCGCGCAGCACCGTGGGGGAGCGCCTGGGCACCTGGCTGGACTGGACGGACGCCATCGCACTGGCACACACGCTGAACCAGCCGCCGGCCGTCGGCACGGCGCCGGCAAGCGGCGGCCAGACCCAGACCCAGACCCAGACCCAACCACATGCCCAGGGCGCTGCGGCCCTGGCCCTGGCCGGGGTGCGCGAAACACGTGCCCGGGCCATCACTGCCGACCCGGTGTTCCAGCCCGGCCAGGCCGACGGCGACGACGTTGTGCCCTACCGCCGCGCCGCCCAGGCGCAACAGCGCGCCATGGCGGCGGCCATCGGCCCGCTGCGCGCGCAGCTGCGTGGCCTGCTGGCCGCCGCCACACCGGCGCTGGCCCACCTGGCGGCGCTGGACGCGACGCTGGAAGCGGCCCTGGGCGACCGTGAACGCCATGCGCTGCAGGCCGTGGTGCAGCGGCTGGCGCAGCACTTCCAGCAACTGCGCCAGGCCCGGGCGCCTGGTTGGCTGGCGCAGTTCCACCATGCGATGCAGCAGGTGCTGCTGGCCGAGCTGGACCTGCGGCTGCAGCCGGCCCAGGGCCTGCTGGACGCGCTGGGCGGCGCGGCATGACGGCCGACCACAGCACCGTCAGGCTGGGCGCCGCCGCCTTTGCTGCAGGTGCGGCGGTACTGGTCTGGGTCGGCGCAGGCTATGCCACCACCAGCCCGCTGGCGCTGGCGATGACGGTGCTGATCGGCGCCGTCTATGTGCTGGGCGGGCTGGAGCTGCAGCGCTACCACCAGGCCACCGCCGGGCTGCAGCAGGCCCTGGCTGCGCTGCCGGCCGAGCTGCCCACGCTGGGCGGCTGGTTGCAGCAGCTGCACCCCGGCCTGCGCAACCCCGTGCGCCTGCGCATTGCCGGCGAGCGGGTGGGCCTGCCCGGCCCGACGATGGCGCCCTTCCTGGTGGGCCTGCTGGTGCTGCTGGGCATGCTGGGCACCTTTCTGGGCATGGTGGCCACGCTGCGGGGCACCGCCGCCGCGCTGCAGACCAGCACCG
>JBBRJU010000268.1:0-4631 GCA_038218895.1 Burkholderiales bacterium | reverse complement strand
GGGGTCGACGGCACGCTGCGCAACCGCCTGGCCAGCGGCCCTGCGGCCGGCCAGGCCAGGCTGAAGACCGGCCTGCTGCGCGACGTCAGCGCGCTGGCGGGCTACCTGGCCGACCCGCAGGGCCGGCAATGGGTGCTGGTGGCCTTCATCAACCACCCCAACGCGGTGGCGGCGCGCCCGGCGCTGGATGCGCTGGCCGATTGGGTAGCCGGCGGCGGCCTCAACCCAGTGCCGGCACGTTGAACACCTGCCGCAGGTACGCCAGGAAGGTCTGGTCGTCGCAGAGGATCTTGCCCGGGCTGTCGCTCAGCTTGGCCACCGGCTGGCCATTGCAGTGGGTCAGCTTCATCACGATGTGCAGCGTGTGCAGGCCGACATCGTTGGTCAGGTCGGTGCCGATGCCGAAGCCCAGTTGGGTGCGGTCGGCAAAGTGGCGGTACAGCGCAAAGGCCTTGGGCAGGCTCAGGCCGTCACTGAACACCAGGCGCTTGGTGTGGGTGTCGATGCGCAGCTTGGCGTAGTGCGCCAGCGCCTTTTCGCCCCACACGATGGGGTCGCCCGAATCGTGCCGCAGGCCGTCGAACAGCTTGGCGAAGTACAGGTCGAAATCCGCCAGGAAGGCGTCCATGCCCACCACGTCGGTCAAGGCCACGCCCAGGTCGCCGCGGTACTCCTGAACCCAGGCTTCCAGCGCGGCCTTCTGGAAATCACGCAGCCGCACGCCCAGCGCCTGGTAGGTCTGCAGGAACTCATGCGCCATGGTGCCGATGGGCACCAGGCCGAGATCGCGCGCCAGCAGCACATTGCTGGTGCCCTTGAAGTACTCGGGCACCTCGCGCTGCAAAGTGGCCACCACCTCGCGGTGCCAGTCACCCGAGAAGCGCCGGCGCACGCCGAAATCGAAGAACTCGAAGGGGTTGCGTCGGCGTGGCTCCTGGCCGAAGGCGCGCAGCAGCGCCACCTTGTCGGCCAGGCGGCGGCGCCCTTCGGCCAGCGCCGGGGCCTGGTCGAAACGGCGGAAGTACAGCTCGTTGACGATCGCCAGGACATGGATCTCGAAGGCCATCACATGCACCTGCGGGCCGCGTGCCACGATCTCCAGCGTGCCGGCGTTGTCGCGCACGGCGATGAAGTCGCGCTGGAACTGGAAGATGCGCAGGAAGTCGACAAAATCCGTCTTGATGAAGCGCAGCCCGCGCAGGTAGGCCAGCTCGTCGTGCTGGAAGCGCAGGCTGCAGAGGTGGTCGAGCTGCTCGTTGAGCTCACCGATCAAATGCGTCAGCGGGTAGTCGCGCGCATTGCGGCAGATGAAGACGTATTCGGCCTCGGTCTGCGGATGCCGATGCAGCATGGCCTGCCACATCGTGAACTTGTAGAGGTCGGTCTCCAGCAGGCTGCGGATGACTGGTCGCATGGTGTCCAAGTGGGGAACGGATGGCAACGGATCCGCCGCTGGTCAAGGGTTCCAACCAGTATAGGATCGCCCACCACCGCCACCGAAGGGGGCTTGCGCGATGCGCCGACGATCTTTGCTGGCCCTGGCCGCGCTGCCCCTGGCCGCTGCATCCGCCCAGGACGCCCAGAATGTCCTGGACGCCCAGAACGCGCAGAACGCCCAGAACGCCCCGCCCGCCTGCAGCGGCAGCGACTCAGCCCTGTGCCAGGTGGCTGCCGGGCTGGGCAGCGACGGCAGCAACACCCATGCGCTGCTGGTCCAGCGTGGCGGGGCCACGCTGGCCGAGGCCTACTTCACCGGGCGCGACAAGCCTGCGGGCGACTGGTTCGAGCGCACCGTGGCCTTCACCGCCGAGCACCCGCACGACCTGCGTTCGATCAGCAAGAGCGTCACTGGCCTGGTGGCCGGCATCGTGCATGGCCGGGGCCAGCTGGACCTGCAGCAGCCGGTGCTGGCGCACTTTCCGGAGCTGGCCGACCTGGCCACGCCCGAGCGCCGGCAGATCACCGTGCAGCACCTGCTGGACATGACCGTGGGCTGGGCCTGGGACGAATGGACCGTGCCCTACACCAGCCCGGCCAACAGCGAGACGCAGATGGCGCTGGCGCCCGACCGCAACCGCCACCTGCTGGGCCTGCCGATGCTGCATGCGCCCGGCAGCCACTGGGCCTACAGCGGCGGCGCCACGGCACTGCTGGCCGACATCCTGGAGCGCCGCACCGGCCAGGGCCTGAAGGATCTGGCCCAGGCCGCGCTGTTGCACCCGCTGGGCATCCCGCCGGTCACCTGGCGCGCCGACCGCAGCGGCCGCACGTTGGCCTTCTCGGGCCTGCGGCTGCGCCCGCGTGAACTGGCCCGCATCGGCCGGCTGCTGCTCGACGCTGGCCGGTGGCAGGGCAGCGCAGTGGTGCCGGCCGACTGGATCGCCGCCACCCTGGCCACGCGGGTGCCGGCGGTGGACGGGCTGACGTACGGCCGCCAATGGTGGCAGGGCCGCTACAGCCGCGGCCCGGGCGCTGGTGTCGATTTCATTGCCGGCATGGGCAACGGCGGCCAGCGGCTGTTTGCCGTGCCGTCGCTCGACCTGGTGGTGGTGGTGACGGCCGGCCGCTACAACCAGCCGGACAACGGCGTGGCGTCGAGCCGGTTGTTCCGCAGCGTGCTGGCAACGGTGAAGCAGACTGGCTGACGGCCCCGCAGCAGCGGGCTCAAGCCGCCGCCGCCGGCGCCGACAACAGGGTGTGACCCGACCACTGCGCCCGCTCCAATCTGCCCGCCGCCTGGCCGCCAGGGCTACCCTGGCCGCCGTGGCCGCTGTGGCTGCCACTTGCCTGGCCATGGCCGCCCAAGCCCAAGCCCAGGGCAAGCTGCGTGACCAGGAGATCGCCCAATGCCTGCCCAACGAGGTGGCCACATGGGCCGACGGCCAAGACCGGCCTGCGCCGGCCAGCACGCTGTTGCTGGCCTACCGGCATGACGAGGCGCCGCCCTGGTTCAGCGCCGCGCAGGTGCTGGCCACGGTGCAGCGCGCCGCGCAGGCCTGGTCGGCCTGCGGTGTCGGCGTGCAGGTGCAGGCCATGGCGCCCGGTGCCCGGGTGCCACCCGGCGCGGTGCTGGTGCTGTGGAGCGATGGGGCGGCCGGTGGCAATTTCGGCCTGGCCAACCTGCGCACCTTCAGCCTGGCCCTGGGTCCGGCGGCTTTCCGGGTGCTGAACCAGCGCAACCCTGCGCACCCGGCGGCCGACACGCTGCAGATGGTGGTCTCGCATGAAATGGGCCACTTCTTCGGCCTGATGGCGCATTCCCGCCGCTGCGTCGATGTGATGAGCTATTACGACAACGGCAAGGGCGAGCGCTGCTTCACCCGCGAAGGTGGCATGCCCGCCGGCCGGGGCGACTACCGGGCGCTGCTGCCCACCGCCTGCGACATCGCACGCTGCCAGGCGGTGAACGCCAGCACCATGGCTGCTGTCGGCCTGCGCCAGCCCTGAGCCGCACGGCCCTGGCTGCTGCCGCGCGCTGGCGCCCGGGTGACGCCGTATGGCGGCTGCCGGCGGTTAGGCTCGCAGCTCCACCACTGCACAGGCGCGGTGCGCCTGCCCGCCCATGGACTACTCCGGCTACCAATGCCTGCGTGTCACGCTGCAGCAGGGCGTGGCGCGGGTGCTGCTCGACAACGGCCCGGTCAACCTGCTCGACAAGCCGCTGTTCAAGGAGTTGCTGCGACTGACCGACCAGCTCGCTGCCGACGATCAGGTGCGGGTGGTGGTGCTGGCTTCGGCCAACCCGGCCTATTTCATCGCCCACTTCGACGTCGGCCTGATCCAGCGCTTTCCCACCGGCGCCCCGGCGCCTGACGCGGCGCTGTCGCCGTTTCACCGCATGGCCGAGG
The DNA here is from genome assembly GCA_038218895.1 of Burkholderiales bacterium. GTDB lineage: Bacteria > Pseudomonadota > Gammaproteobacteria > Burkholderiales > Burkholderiaceae_C > Pseudaquabacterium. The sequence goes on along the minus strand of JBBRJU010000268.1, from coordinate 783 downwards.
CCTGGCGCACCATGCCCAAGGCCACCATCGCGGTGGTCGAAGGTCGCGCCGGCGGCGGCGGCAGCGAGATCGCGCTGAGCTGCGACATGCGCTTTGCATTGCGTGGCCGCGCGGTGTTCAACCAGCCCGAGGTGGCGCTGGGCATCCTGCCGGGCGGGTCCGGCACGGTGCGGCTGGCGCGCCTGCTGGGCCGCAGCCGGGCGCTGGAGGCGGTGCTGGGCTGCGACGACGTGGACGCCGCTCTGGCCGAAGACTGGGGCTGGGTGAACCGCGCGCTGGATGCCGACGCGCTGTGGCCGCATGTCGACCGGCTGGCTGCCCGCATCGCCAGCTTTCCGCCGCATGCGGTGGCGGCCGCCAAGGCATGCGTGCTGCGCGCCGAGCAGGGTGTGCCCGCCGACCTGCAGGCCGAGGGCGCGGCCTTCCAGGGCACGCTGTCAGGCCCCGGCACGCAGGCGGCGATGGCGCGCTTCCTGGCTGGTGGCGGGCAGACGCCCGACGGCGAAGGCCGGCTGGGCGCGCTGTGCGGTGCGCTGCACACCGCCCCCGGCGCGGGCTCGACCCAAAGCCCGACAGCCTCCTAGCGGCGCATCAACGCGCCGCCCGGCGCCTCACAAGGCCGGGTGCCGCGTGTGGAAATCCGTCGCCTGCTGAAAGGCATGGCCGGCGCGCACCAGCAGCGCTTCGTCCAGGTGCCGGCCCACCAGCTGGAAGCCGATCGGCATGCCGCCGGCGGTGAAGGCGCCGGGCAGGGTGATGGTGGGGCTGCCCGTCATGTCAAAC
>JBBRJU010000267.1:0-4631 GCA_038218895.1 Burkholderiales bacterium | reverse complement strand
TCTGCACCGAGCCCTTGCCGAAAGTCTGCGCGCCCATGATGGTGGCGCGCTTGTGGTCTTGCAGCGCGCCGGCCACGATCTCGCTGGCCGAAGCCGAACCTTCATTGACCAACACCACCAACGGCACTGTTTTCAAGGCTGCTGGCAGCTTGCGCAATGGGTCGCTGCCGCCGCGGCGCACGTAATACTCGGGCGACGCCTTGAAGGTGGCGCGGCTTTCGGCGATCTGGCCGTTGGTGCTGACGACCACCAGATCACTCTGCAGAAACGCAGCCGACAGCGCCACCGCACCTTCGAGCAGGCCGCCCGGGTCGTTGCGCAAGTCAAGCACCAGGCCCTTGAGGTTGGGGTCAGCCTTGTACAACTCTTCGACCTTGCGGGCGAAGTCATCGACGGTGCGGTCCTGAAACTGGCTGACGCGCACCCAGCCGTAACCCGGCTCGAGCATCTTGGCGCGCACGCTCTGCACGCGGATCTCTTCGCGGGTGATGGTCACCGGGAAGCTGCGGCTCTCGGTCTTGCGGAAGATGGTGAGCTGCACCTTGGTGTTGGGCTCGCCACGCATCTTCTTGACGGCCTGGTCCATGCTGAGGCCCTTGACCACGGTTTCATCGATGCGCGTGATCAGGTCGCCCGGCTTCAGCCCGGCGCGGAAGGCCGGTGAGCCTTCGATCGGCGACACCACCTTGACCAGGCCGTCTTCCATGCCGATCTCGATGCCGACACCGACGAACTTGCCGGTGGTGCCTTCACGGAATTCTTTCAGCGTCTTCTTGTCGAAATAGACCGAATGCGGGTCGAGCCCGGCCACCATGCCGCTGATGGCGTCGGAAATCAGCTTCTTCTCATCGACCGGCTCGACATAGTCGCTCTTGACCATGCCGAACACGGCGGCGAGTTGCTGCAACTCTTCCAGCGGCAACGGCGACAATGAATTGCGCGCGAATGCCTGCAGCTGCATGGTGGTCAGCGCGCCGGCAACGACACCCACGGCCAGCAGTCCTGCCACCTTGAATTTGCCTGTCATTTGCCCTGCCTTGGCCATGTGAGGCCTGCCTAACCTGAAGAAGATCGGCCAGTATAGGCCGGGTGTTTTGCTGCCATGTGAAGCGCTGGCGTGAAAGTTGCCCTGCTTCCAGGGGCTTGTCCGGCGATCAGGCGCCCAGGCGGTCGGCCAGGTCCGTGAGGTCGGCCACCACATGCTGTGCCTGCCCCTGTGGCACGCCGATGTCAGGCCCGTCGGGCCGGCGCACCCAGGCCGCCTGCAAGCCGGCGGCCAGGGCGCCGTCGACATCCAGTGCGGGGTCGTCGCCGATGTGCAGCGTGTGCTGCGGCGCAGCACCGGCACGCCGGCAGGCAGCGGCAAACACCGCCGGCGCCGGCTTGGCCAGGCCCAGCGCACCGGCGCTCAGCGTGGCATGGAAGTGCTGGCCCAGCCCTGGCACCCGGTGCACGTCGGCATTGCCGTTGGTCAGCGCCACCACCGGCCAGCGTGCGGCCAGCCGCGCCAGCGCCGGCAGCACGTCATCGAACAGCACCACTTGCTGGCGCGCGTCGAAAAACACGTCGAAGGCCGGCGCCGCCAGCGCCGGGTCGTCGCCGGCCGCCAGCAGGGCGCGGCGGATCGACTCGCGGCGCAGCGCCGACATGTCGTGCAGCCAGTCAGGCCGGTCGGCCACCACCGCGCGACGCAGCGCCAGCCAGGCGGCCTTGTCGTGCGTAGCCATGGTGGCGGGCGCGTGCTGGCGCAACCAGTCCTGCATCAGGGCCTCGGCCCGCCGCAGCGTGGGCGCCATGGGCCAGAGGGTGTCGTCCAGGTCGAGGGTGATGGCGTGCAGTTGCATCGTCGGATGATGGTAGGCGATAGGCCGCGCCGCCGTCGGGTGTCGCCTGCGCGATAAGCTCGCGGCATGGATACCAAGACCAAAGACCTGACCGCCCGCAACTTTCCCAGCGCCGAGGAAGACGCGCTCGCCACCACGCCGCCGTCGCGCTACGGCGGGCCCGACAGCGCCTTCCGGCTGGCGTTCACCGACACCGACTTCCTGCTGCGCGACGAGCTGCGCCCGGTGCGCATGCAGCTGGAGCTGCTCAAGCCCGAGCTGGTACAGCGGGAACTGGGCATCGAATCAACGATCGTCATCTACGGCAGCGCCCGCATCCTGAGCCCCGAACAGGCACGGGCGCAGCTGGCGGACGCCGAAGCCGAGGCCGAAGCTGAAGCCGAAACAGAGCCCGTGGCAGACGGCAATGCGGCGCGTGTTGCCCGCGCCCGGAACGCGCTGGCAATGAGCCATTACTACAACGAGGCCCGCTGCTTTGCCGCCCTGGTGACCGAACGGTCACGCACGCTCGAGACGCCGATCTACGTGGTGACCGGCGGCGGCCCCGGCATCATGGAAGCCGGCAACCGCGGCGCGTTCGACGTCGGCGGCAAGAGCATCGGCCTGAACATCGTGCTGCCGCACGAGCAGGAGCCCAACGCCTACATCACGCCGGAGCTGTGCTTCCAGTTCCACTACTTCGCGCTGCGCAAGATGCACTTTCTGATGCGCAGCATCGCGCTGGTGTGCTTCCCGGGCGGCTTCGGCACGCTCGACGAGCTGTTCGAGACGATGACGCTGATCCAGACGGGCAAGAGCCGGCGCCGGCCGGTCCTGCTGTTCGGCCGGGCGTTCTGGGAGAAGCTGGTGAACTTCCAGCACCTGGTCGACACCGGCATGATCAACGCGGCGGACCTGGGGCTGTTCCACTATGTGGAGACCGCCGAGGACGCCTGGGCGCGCCTGGCCGAGCACTACGGCTTTGACGCCACCCCCTCCGAAACCGGCGCCTTCGCCGAAGACACCTGAGCGGCGCCATGGCCCGCGATATCAGCCTGATCGGCGCCCCCACCGACATCGGTGCCGGCACCCTGGGTGCCCGCATGGGCCCCGAGGCCATGCGCGTGGCCGGCCTGCAGGCCGCGCTGGAGCGCCACGGCCTGCAGGTGCAGGACCTGGGCAACCTGGCCGGCCCGGCCAACCCCTGGCTGCCGCCCGTCGACGGTTACCGCCACCTGGCCGACGTGTTGGCCTGGAACCTGGCCGTGCATGACGCCGTGCGGGCCGAACCGCAGCGCGGCCGCCTGCCGATCCTGCTGGGCGGCGACCATTGTCTGGGCCTGGGCTCGATCAGCGCGGTGGCGCGGCACTGCCGCAGCGTCGGCAAGAAGCTGCGCGTGCTGTGGCTGGACGCGCATGCCGATTTCAACACCAATGCCCTGACCCCCAGCGGCAACCTCCATGGCATGCCGGTGGCCTGCCTGTGTGGCCTGGGCCCCCAGGCGCTGATCGAGATCGGTGGCCAGGTGCCAGCGATCAATCCCAAGTGGATCAAGCAGATCGGCATCCGCTCGGTCGACGCTGGCGAGAAACGCCTTGTGCAGCAGATGGGGCTGGAGGTGTTCGACATGCGCTACATCGACGAGATGGGCATGCGCCACACGATGGAACTGGCGCTGGCCACGCTGGATGCGCAGACGCACCTGCATGTCAGCTTCGACGTCGATTTTCTCGACCCGCCCATCGCCCCCGGCGTGGGCACCACCGTGCCCGGCGGCCCCACCTACCGCGAGGCGCAGCTTTGCATGGAGATGATCGCCGACAGCGGCCGCCTGGGCAGCCTGGACGTGATGGAACTGAACCCGGCGCTGGATGTGCGCAACCAGACCGCCGACCTGGCGGTGGATCTGGTCGAGAGCTTGTTCGGCAAAAGCACCCTGATGCGCAGTTGAGCGGCCCCGATGCGCCTGCGGCGGCCAGTTGGTGGGCCGCCCGCCCGTGCAACAGCCTCAGGCAGGCCCCTGGAACCCGCGCTGGCGGAAGGTCAGCACCAGGGTGTCACGGTGGCCGCTGCCGCCGCTGTCGGCGGGCTGGATCGGGGTGCTCTCGTGGACCACCCGTTCATCGTCGAGCAACAGCGCGCTCCAGGGCTCGGTGAGGGTGAAGCGCAGGCCCTGCGGACCATGCGCGTCGAACACCCGGGTCTCACCGCCCTTGATGCCCAGGCGCGCCACCAGGATCACCACCACCAGGTCGACCCCGTCGCGGTGCGCACCCTCGGGCGTCGGCCGGCCGATGCCGTCGGTGGTGTCGATGCGAAACGGATGTGCCTCGACGAAACAGGGCGCTGTCGCGGCCGCGCCGCGCAGCACGGCACTGTGCGCTGCCAGTGCACACAGCAGTTGGTGCCAGGCCGGGTCATCGGCCATGGCGGCATGCAGCGGCGCAAACCAGCGCTCGATGCCACCATGCAGCGCGTTGTATTCCACCGGCTGCCAATGGGCACGGTGCGGCATGGCCTGCACCATGCCCGCAGCCGGCGTCACGACAAAGCAACCGTGCCGACGGCGGCGGTAGCGACCGCCGTCCCTCAAGAAGGCATCGGGTGGCAGGTCGGCCCACAGCGGCGCCCAGGCCGCCATGGCATCGGACGGCAGCGCGGCCAGGCGCGCGAGTGATGGCGCATCGAGCACGGCAAAACCATTGCCGGCAAGTTGGGCGTCCAGGTCGTGCAGGGCGGTCAGGGGCGGTGGCAAAGGCATGGTGGTGCGCTGGGCAGTGCGTGGCGGGTGGCGGGTGGCGGGTGGC
>JBBRJU010000266.1:0-4633 GCA_038218895.1 Burkholderiales bacterium | reverse complement strand
GGCACGAAGGGATTGACGCGTGTCGGATCACCGCCGGCACGTGCCACCGCACTGCGCATGGCGGCGAGGTCGACCACGGCCGGGACGCCGGTGAAGTCTTGCATCAACACCCGCGCCGGCATGAACGCGAGTGAGGCATCTGCACCGCTCGGCCAACGTGCGAGCGACTCGACATCGGCCTGCGAGACATCGCGCCCACCCACGCGGCGGGCAATGTTCTCGAGCAGGATCTTCACGGTGTGCGGCAGGCTTGCCACGTCCGCTGCGGTGCTGGACGCCAGTTTGGCAAGGCTCACGAAGCGGGCCTCGCCAGAAACCGTGTGGATCGTCGCGGTGGTGTCGAGTGAAGTCATCGCCTGATTCTCCAGGTTTGACGAACAGACGCGGTGCCGCCCGCCGCTTGCCGTGAAATCTGGTTGGTCTGACCTGCATTGACTGCGCTTGTCGGCATGCGGGGGCTCGGCGATCGAACCAAAGCGCGGGTCGCCAAGGGTTGCCCGTGGTCGAGCCCCGGCTCAACCGGGCCGGCCCGCTGCATCGCTCGACGATGTTTGCCATCGGCGGGCCCCGGACCGGCGCAGTCGACGCGCCGAACCGAGGGCTCGGCAGATGTGGATTTGCTGCTGCCACCGGCTCCCACAGGTCGCATGCAGCCCGGCGTGTCGCCGGCTCAAAGATTGAAGTCGTAGTCAATGACCAGCGGCGCATGGTCGCTGAAGCGCTGGTCGAGGTAGATGTGCTCTTTGCGCGCCAGCGCCGCCAGGCCCGGCGTCGCCAAGTGGTAGTCCAGCCGCCAGCCCACATTGTTGGCATAGGCTTGCCCGCGGTTGCTCCACCAGGTGTAGCAAGCGTCGGTGGTGTCGGGCTGCAGGCGGCGGTACACATCCACCAGGCCCGTCTCGCCGAGCAACTTGGTCATCCAGGCGCGCTCTTCGGGCAGGAAGCCCGAGTTCTTCTGGTTGCTGCGCCAGTTCTTCAGGTCAGCCTGCTGGTGGGCGATGTTCACATCCCCCACCAGGATGAACTCACGCGCGCCGGCCAGGGCCAGCAGATGCGGGTACAGCAGGCCGAGAAAGCGGAACTTGGCAGCCTGACGCTCTTCGCCCGACGAGCCGCTGGGGAAATAGCAGCTGATGATGCTCAATTTGCTGAATTGGCGGCGCGATGGGCTGTCGTAGCGGCATTCCACATAGCGGCCCTCGGCGTCGAAGGCAGCGTCGCCCAGGCCCACCACCACGCTGCTGGGCGGCTTGCGGCTGTACAGGCCCACGCCCGAGTAGCCCTTCTTCTCGGCGAAGTGGAAGTAGCCCGGCATGCCGGCCACGGTCTCGAAGCGGTCGGCCAGGTCGGCGGCCTGGGCCTTGACCTCCTGCACCCCCATACAATCCGCGCCCGTTTGATCCACCCATTCCATGAAGCCCTTGCTGGCGGCCGAGCGAATGCCGTTCAGATTGAGCGTGACCAGTCGAAATGCCAAGGGATCTCCATGAACCAATCCACCCCGCTGACTGCCGCCAACCCGCTGGCGCAGGAATTCGTGCAATTCGCCGTCGAGGCGGGGGTGCTGCGCTTTGGTGAATTCAAGACCAAGGCCGGGCGGCTGTCGCCCTACTTCTTCAACGCCGGCCTGTTCGATGACGGCGCCAAGCTGGGCCGTCTGGCGGGATTCTATGCACGCTGCCTGCTCGATTCAGGCCTGCAGTTCGACATGCTGTTCGGTCCGGCCTACAAGGGCATTGCGCTGGCCGCTGCGGTGGCCGTCGAGCTGGCCCGCACAGGCCACAACCTGCCCTTTGCCTACAACCGCAAAGAGGCCAAGGACCATGGCGAGGGCGGCAGCCTGGTCGGCGCGCCGGTGCGCGGGCGGGTGCTGATCATCGACGACGTGATCTCCGCCGGCACCTCGGTGCGCGAGTCGATCGCGATGATCCGGGCCGCTGGCGCCATACCCTGCGGTGTGGCCATCGCCCTGGACCGGCAGGAAAAGGCCAGCGACGGCCGCACGGACAGCCCCTGGTCTGCGGTCCAGGAGGTGCGCCAGCAACTGCAACTGGATGTTGCATGCATTGCCACCCTGGCCGACCTGTTGCAGTATCTGCAGGGCACTGGCGCGGCCGACCTGGCCCGGCACCTGCCCCGCGTGCGGGCATACCGCGACACTTACGGGGTCTGATCGATGGCGGTGCAAGCATGGCGGATGGCTGGCATGGCGCTGCGGGCGCCGCAGGTGCCATTGGCGCTGCGGGTGCCATTGGCGCTGTGGGTGCTGTCGGCGCTGGCCATGCCGCTTGCTGCGGTCGCGCAGGGTGGCGGTGTGTCGGCAGCCAGCATCTACAGCTGCGTGGACGCGCAGGGCCGCCGGCTCACGTCAGACCGGCCGATCCCCGATTGCGCCGACCGCGAGCAGCGGGTGCTCAACCGCGATGGCTCGGTGCAGCGGGTGCTGCCGCCCACCTTGACAGCGGAGCAGCGCGCAGAGCGCGAAGCTGCCCAGCGCAAGGGCGACCTGGCGCGTGCCGCCCAGGCCGACGCGGTGCGCCGTGACCGCAACCTGATGCTGCGCTACCCCAATGAAGAAACCCACCACAAGGCGCGCGAAGCCGCGCTCGACACGGTGCGTCTGGCCATCAAGGCGTCCGCGCTGCGGGTGAACGAGCTGGCCGCCGAGCGCAAGCCCTTGCTGGAAGAGTCCGAGTTTTACACCGGCCGGCAACTCCCGCCGCGGCTCAAGCAGCAGCTCGATGCCAATGACGCCGGTGTGGCGGCGCAGCGCCTGTCGGCCGCCAACCAGGCGCTGGAGCTGGCACGCATCAACCAGCTCTATGACGCCGAGTTTGACCGGCTGCGCCGCTTGTGGGCCGGTGCGTTGCCAGGGTCATTGCCGCCGGCTGCGGTTGTCGACGCAGCTGCGGCGATCAGCCCAGCCGCGCCTTCATCAAAGCGTTGACCTGGGCCGGGTCGGCCTTGCCGCGGCTGGCCTTCATCACCTGGCCCACCAGCGCGTTGAAGGCCTTGTCCTTGCCGGCGCGGTACTCGTCCACCGACCTCGGGTTGTCGGCCAGCACCGCACCGATCAGGGCCTCCAGCGCGCCGCTGTCACGCAGCTGCTTCAGGCCCATGGTCTCGATCAGCGCATCCACGCTCGCCGATTCGCCCGACCACAGCGCGTCGAACACCTGGCGGGCGGCGCTGTGGCTGATGGTGCTGTCGGCGATGCGGCTGATCAGCGCGGCCAGCGTGGCGGCATGCACCGGGCTGGACTCGATGCCCTTGCCCTCGGCGTTCAGCCGCTTGCTCACCTCGCCCATCAGCCAGTTGGCCACCAGCTTGGGTTGCTGGCAGCCGTCACGCGCGGCTTCATAGAAGCGCGCCAGCGGCAGGCTCTGCGTCATCATTGCCGCGTCATGCGCCGGCAGGCCGTCCACATCCTGGAATCTTGTGGCCATGGCCGCCGGCAGCTCGGGCAGGCTGGCGCGCACTGCTTCGATCCATTCTGGCGCAATCACCAGCGGTGGCAGGTCGGGGTCGGGGAAGTAGCGGTAGTCATGCGCGTCTTCCTTGGTGCGCATCGCCCGGGTCTCGCCGGTGTCGGGGTTGAACAGCACCGTGGCCTGCTGGATGGCGAGGCCGTCTTCGAGCTGGTCGATCTGCCACTGGATCTCGTAGTCGATGGCCTGGGCCATGAAGCGGAACGAGTTCAGGTTCTTGATCTCGCGCCGGGTGCCGAACGGCGCGCCCGGGCGGCGCACCGACACGTTGGCATCGCAGCGGAAGCTGCCTTCCTGCATGTTGCCGTCGCAGATGCCCAGCCAGACCACCAGCGCGTGCAGCGCGCGGGCGTACTCCACCGCCTCGGCGCTGCTGCGCATGTCGGGCTCGGTCACGATCTCGAGCAGCGGCGTGCCGGCACGGTTCAGGTCGATGCCGGTCTGGCCGGCATAGTCCTCGTGCAGGCTCTTGCCGGCGTCTTCTTCCAGGTGGGCGCGGGTGAGGTGCACCGTCTTGCGTTCCTCGCCGAGCAGGAAGCTGATGCTGCCGCCTTGCACCACCGGCGTCTCGTACGGGCTGATCTGGTAACCCTTGGGCAGATCGGGGTAGAAGTAGTTCTTGCGCGCAAAGATCGACACCGGCGCCACCTTGGCGCCCACGGCCAGGCCCAGGCGGATGGCACGGTCCACGGCGGCACGGTTCATCACCGGCAGCGTGCCGGGCAGGGCCAGGTCTACCGCGCAGGCCTGGGTGTTGGGCGCCGCGCCGAAGGCGGTGCTGGCGCCCGAAAAGATCTTGCTGGCGGTCGACAGCTGGGCATGGGTTTCCAGGCCGATGACGACCTCGTAGCCGCGGATGAGAGCGGGAGGGTTCATCTCAGGTGCCCCCTGGTGCCTGTTGGTGCCAGTCGGTGGCCTGCTGCAGCGCATGGGCGGCATGCAGCAACCGGCCCTCGGCGAAGTAGTTGCCGATCAGCTGCAGGCCCACTGGCATGCGGTGGGCCCCGAAGCCGGCCGGCACGCTCATGCCGGGCAGGCCGGCCAGGCTGGCGGGCAGGGTGAAGATGTCGGCCAGGTAGGCCTGCAGCGGGTCGTTGCCCTGCTCGCCGATCTTCCAGGCCACGCTGGGCGCCACCGGGCCGGCG
>JBBRJU010000265.1:0-4635 GCA_038218895.1 Burkholderiales bacterium | reverse complement strand
GCAGCCGGTGTGAAGCCGGACCGCGCTTGAGTACCATGGCCGCCATGCGCGAACTCGAGCCTGACCCCCTGCAAGCGCTGCGGCCGACCCTGCGTTTCCTGCTCGCGCACCCCGCGCATGCCATTGCCCTGGGCTTCGGCTCGGGCCTGAGCCCCGTGGCGCCGGGCACCGTGGGCACGGCATGGGCCTGGGCCGCTTACCTGCTGATGCAGGCGTGGCTGCCGCCAGCCGCGCTCACATGGATTGTGCTGGGGTCGGTGCCGGTGGGCATCTGGGCCAGCATGGTCACGGCCGAACACCTGCGCCTGCTCGATCCTGGCCCCATCGTGGTGGACGAGATCATGTCGTTCTGGCTGGTGATGCCGGCCGGCCTGCTGGCGCAGGCGGTGGCGTTCGGGCTGTTCCGCTACTTCGACGCGGCCAAGCCCGGCCCGGTGGGCTGGGCCGACCGGCTCTACAAGCTGCGCCCAGGCGAGGCCATCGGCTGGCGCCAGGGCTGGGGCATCCTGTTCGACGACCTGGTGGCGGCGCTGTGCACGCTGCTGGTGATCGCCCTGTGGCTGCGCCTGGTGGCATGAGGACCTGATGGAAGCAACGATTCTGGACCCGCGCATTCCGGACCTGGTGGCCGCCCTGGCCGATGCACTGCGCCGGCAGGGCCAGATGCTGGCCACCGCCGAGAGCTGCACCGGCGGCCTGATTGCCGGCGCCTGCACCGACCTGGCCGGCTCCAGCGACTGGTTCGAGCGTGGCCTGGTCAGCTACAGCAATGCCGCCAAGACCGAGCTGCTGGGCGTGCCGGCGGCGCTGATCGATGCACACGGCGCCGTCAGCCAGCCGGTGGCACTGGCCATGGCAGAAGGCGCGCTGCGCCAGTCGCGTGCGCAGCGGGCGGTGGCAGTCACCGGCGTGGCCGGCCCGGGCGGCGGCACTGCTGCCAAGCCAGTGGGCCTGGTGTGGCTGGCCTGGGCGCAGCGCGCGGCCGACGGCAGCATCACCGCCCGCGCCCGGGCGCAGCACTTTGCTGGTGACCGGGCAGCGGTGCGCCAGGCCACCATCGCCTGCGCGCTGCAGGGCCTGCTGGCCGATCTGGCCGATCTGGCCGCCCTGGCCGCCCTGCCCCCACCCAGCGTGGGCGCACCCAGCGCCAAGCCGGCGCCACCCGGCGCGGGGGCCGCATGAACCTGCTGCTGGCGGGTAGTTTGGATGCGGCCGAGCGCGCCGCCTGGGCCAGCGCACTGCGCCAGGCCCTGCCCGGCCACCGGCTGTGCCTGGCGCGCGGTGAGGTGGCCGACGACTTGATCGACGCCGCCATCGTGGCCAACCCGCCGCCGGGCCAGTTGCAGGGCCTGCCGCGGCTGCAGCTGATCCAGAGCCTGTGGGCCGGGGTCGACCGGCTGCTGGCCGACACCACGCTGCCAGCCGGCGTGCCCATCGCCCGCATGGTCGACCCGGCGATGAACGCGGCCATGGCCGAGACCGCGCTGTGGGCCACGCTGGCGCTGCACCGCGGCTTCTTCGGCTATGCCCGCCAGCAACAGGCCGGCCTGTGGCTGCAGCAGCCGCAGCGCCGCGCTGATGCCGTGCCGGTGCTGGTGCTGGGCCTGGGCCAGATGGGCCGCGCGGTGGCGCTGCGCCTGCAGCAGCAGGGCTACCAGGTGGCCGCCTGGCGCCGAGGTGCTGGCGCGGCACCCCCCGCTGGCGTCCAGGTGCACACCGGTGCGGCCGGCCTGCAGGCCGCGCTGGCCGGCGCGCAAGTGCTGATCAACCTGCTGCCGCTGACAGCCGACACCTGCGGCCTGCTGAACGCCGCACTGCTGGCCCGGCTGCCGCGCGGCGCCGCGCTGTTGAACCTGGCGCGCGGCGCCCATCTGGTCGACGCCGACCTGCTGGCGGCGCTGGCCAGCGGCCAGATCGGCCAGGCGGTGCTGGATGTGTTCCACGCCGAGCCGCTGCCGGCCGGCCACCCGTTCTGGGCCCATCCGCAGGTGACCCTGCTACCGCATGTGGCGGCGCTGACCGATGCGCGCAGCGCCGCCGCCGTGGTGGCGGCCAACATCCGCGCGCTGACCGATGGCGCGCCACTGGCCCACCTGGTGCGGCGCGACGCCGGCTATTGACCCGGGCCCGCAGCGTCGTCAGCAAGCGGGCGCCGCAGGACCGACTTTGCCGGACCCACTGCGGCCGCCCTCTGGAGGCAGAGCGCCGCAGGCGCTGCGGGGGTGGAGCGGGTCAGAGTCTGAGCGGAATTCGGGCATGTTCCAAAGCTCTCAGCCTCTCAGCCTCTCAGCCTCTCAGCCTCTCAGCCTCTCAGGCCTGCAGCGCCAACCGGGGCCCGGCGCGCAGCAGCGGCGCCTTGCCACGCGGCGCCGGCGGGCTGGCCACGGCCTGCACCAGCAGCAGCACCAGGTGGCGCAGGGCGTCCCAGGCATCCAGCGGCCACAGCGGGTGCTTCAGGCCCTTGACCACGCCATCGCAGATGCTGGCGGCTTCCACCAGGTGGGCCAGCTGGTGTTCGGCCAGCAGCGGCAAGACACGCTCATAGAGCCGCTGCTTGACGCCCCACACCCGGCCCTCACTGAAGGCCACCGGCAATGGCTTGCCCTGGGCCAGCGCGTCCTGTACCCGCTTCAGCCCGCTGATGGTGTCGGCCACATGCCAGTGCACCAGCACCGCGGCTTCGCCCTCGGCGCGCAGGCCGTCGAGCATGCGCAGCACCCGCACCGTCTGGCCGGCCAGCATGGCGTCACACAGCTTGCTCACGTCGTAGCGGGCCACGTTCAGCACCGCAGCTTCCACCTGCGCAAAGGCCAGCGTGCCGGCCGGATAGAGCAGGGCCAGTTTCTGCAATTCCTGGTGCGCGGCCAGCAGGTTGCCTTCCACCCGGTCGGCAAAGAAGGCCAGGGTCTGCTGGCCGGTGTCGCCGTCGGCCACACGCTGGCCCTGGGCCGCCAGGCGCTGGGCAATCCAGGTGGGCAGGTTGCGGCGGTCCACCGGCAACACCTCGATGGTGGGCCCGGCCTGCGACAGCGCGCCGAACCAGGCGCCCTGCATCTGCTGGCGGTCGAGCTTGGGCAGGTGCACGATGGTCAGCACCTCGTCCGACAGGTGGGCGCAGTAGCGTTGCAGCGCCTCGCTGCCGTCTTTCCCCGGCTTGCCGCCAGGGATGCGGACCTCGATCAGCTGGCGCTCGGCAAACAGGCTCATCGCCTGGGCCGCGCCCAGCAGGCCCGACCAGTCGAAGTGCTGGCCGCTGACGGTGAACACTTTGCGTTCGACATAACCCGCGGCGCGCGCTGCAGTGCGGATCGCGTCACCTGCCTCCTGCGCCAGCAGCGGCTCGTCGCCATGGACCGTGTAGACGGGCTGGAGTCCGCGGGCCAGGTGCTGAGGTAGTTGCTCGGCGCGCACTTGCATGGGGCTGGCTCCGGTCAGCGGCGGGGGGCGGACGCGGGCCCAGCGTTCGACGCAGGCACGGGCACGGCGTCAACAGTTGGCGCTGCAGCTGGGCCCGCCAGATCGACCCGCGCCAGCCGGCGCAGCACCTGCTGCACGATGTCGTCCTGCATCGCCGCCAGCAGCTCGGCTTCTTCCTGGGCCTTGGCCAGGGCGAAAGTCTCGCTGTAGCTCATGTCGCGGGTGAGCAGCAGTTCAGTGGGCGGGATCAGCAAGCGCCCGCCGGGCGACACGAGGCGGAACTCGAAGCGCACCCGCAATTGCAGTTCGCGCACCTGGCCGGCGCCGGTGGACGCCACGACGCTGCGCTCACGCTTGTCGCTGATCGATTGCAGCAGCACCTCGGCCTGGCCGGGTGTGTCCACCACCTGGGCGGCGTCGGCCAGGCGCTGGCGCAGCGCATCGCCCAGCGGCGAGCGTTCGGCAAAGCCGCTCAACGCAATGCGGCGAAACGGCAGCGGTGGCGTCTGGCGCAGGGCAAAACCACAGCCACCCAGCAGCGTGGCACTGCCAAAGCTGGCGGCGGCGGCCAGCCAGGCGCGCCGCGGCGGATTCAGGCAGACGACGTGGTGTGCCATGCGGCCGGTCAGACCACCACGTTGACCAGGCGGCCAGGCACCACGATCACCTTCTTCGCCGGCTTGCCGTCACCAAACCTGGCGAACTCGGGCGCTGCCAGTGCGGCGGCCTCGATCGCCGCCTTGTCGGCCGCCGCCGGCACGCTGAGCGCACCTCGCGTCTTGCCGCTGATCTGCAGCACCAGGCTGATCTGGTCCTGCACCAGGGCGGCGTCGTCCACAGCGGGCCAGGGCGCGTCCAGCAGGTCACCCGCCGCCTTGGCGAAGCCCAGTTCTGCCCACAGCGCATGGCTGATGTGCGGGCAGGCCGGGTACAGCGCCCGCAGCAGCACCGACATGCCTTCACACAGCACGGCGGTGTCGCCGGCGGTGGCGCTGCCGGGGCCGTTCACGCCGGGCTTGAACGCCTCCAGCGCATTCAGCAGCTTCATGCAGCCCGAGACCACCGTGTTGTACTGCATGCGGTCGAAGTCGTGGCTCACCTGGCGCAGCACCAGGTGCACCTCGCGGCGCAGCGCGGCAGCCTCGGGGCGCAGCGTGGCGCCGCTGGGATTGCCAGCGGCGCCACGCTGCAGCAGGGCCGCGTTCTTGCTGCCGAAGC
>JBBRJU010000264.1:0-4647 GCA_038218895.1 Burkholderiales bacterium | reverse complement strand
CCAAGGGCGAGGCTTACCGCTGGCTGAGTGGCGAATGCTGGTATGTGCTGCGCGAAGGCATTGCCCGGCCCGAGGAAATTCCGCCGGTCTACGGCGTGCTGCTGGCCGACGCCGGTGGCGGCTTGACCGTGGCCCGCCCGGCGCCGCGCCGGCCGCTGCGTCTGCCGTTCATGGTGTGGATGGCATTGGCCCGCGCGACACCCGAGCCTGCCGACGACGACGCCCAGCCCGGGCTGGGCGTGGCCGAACCGCCTGACCCCAGGCCCCCGCCGACAGCCTGAAGGCGCCAGAATCCAGCGCGCGCCTGCGCCTGTCTGCCCACCGCCCAACCGGGAGCCCGCCATGACCCACCCCACCCTGCCTGTGCGTTCTGCCCTGGCCGCCGCCTGGTTGACCGTGACCCTGGCCTTGGCCGGACCGGCCGCTGCGGCGGCCCAGGCTGCCGCCCCTGCCTTGGGTGTGGCCTGGCTGGCTGCTGCGACCGACGCCGACATCACCCGCGCTTTTGCCCAGGCCAAGGCCGAGAAAAAGCCGCTGCTGTTGTACTGGGGCGCCAAGTGGTGCCCGCCCTGCAACCAGCTGAAGGCCACGCTGTTCAACCGGGCGGATTTCATCGACCGCTCGAAGAGCTTCGTGGCGGTGCACATCGACGGCGACCTGCCTGGTGCGCAGCAGCTGGGTGCGCGCTTCAGGGTGCGCGGCTACCCGACGATGATCCTGATGGCCGCCGACGGCACCGAGATCACCCGCCTGCCCGGCGAGGTGGACGCGCCGCAGGTGCTGGCGGTGCTGCAGCTGGGCCTGGCCGGTGGCCGGCCGGTGAAGGCGGTGCTGGCCGATGCGGCCGCTGGCAAGCCGGTCAGCGGGCCCGAATGGCGCATGCTGGCGTACTACGGCTGGGACATCGACGAGGCCCAGCTGGTGCCGGCAGCAGATCGGCCGGCGCTGCTGGCCCGGCTGTCGCGCGCCTGCCCGCCCGCCGAGCGGCAGGCCGCCACCCGCCTGCTGCTGAAGGCCCTGGCCGAGAGCGACGACGGCAAGGGCATCCAGCCTGACGCCGCGTTGCGCGAGCGGGTGCGCAAGCTGCTGGCCGACCCGCTGGCCAGCCGCGCACAAATGGACGTGGTGGTCAACGCTGCCGCCGACATCACCAAGGCCCTGGCGCCCGCGCCGGGGGCCGACCGGCATGCGGTGGCCGCTGCGTTCGATGGCGCGCTGCAGCGGCTGGAGTCCGACGCCAGCCTGTCGCGCAGCGACCAGCTGAGCGCGCTGATCAGCCGTGTGGCGCTGGCGCGCATCGACTTGCCGGCCAAGGAGCGGCAACCCAAGCTGCCGGAGGCGCTGGTGCAGCGGGTGCGCGCCCATGTGGCGCGTGACGACGCGCAGATCACCGATGGCTACGAGCGCCAGGCGGTGATCACTGCCGGCGCCCATGCGCTGGGCGAGGCCGGCCTGTGGGCCGAGAGCGATGCGTTGCTGAAGGCCAACCTGGCGAAGAGCCATTCGCCGTATTACCTGATGAGCCAGCTGGCCGGCAATGCCCGCAAGCTGGGCCAGACCGACGAGGCGCTGCGCTGGTATGCGCTGGCCTACGACAAGAGCGAAGGCCCGGCGACCCGGCTGCAATGGGGCACCAGCTACGTCAGTGCGCTGGTGGACCTGGCGCCGCAGGACGCACCGCGCATCGAGCAGGTGGCACGCCAGCTGTTTGCCGAAGCCGCCACCGACCGCGCCGCGTTCCATGAGCGCAGCGCGCGTTCACTGCAGCGGGTGGGCAGCAAGCTCGGTGCGTGGAACCAGGGCCCGCAGCAGGCTGCGGTGCTGCAGCGCCTGCACGACGGTCCGCAAGGACTGGCAGCGGTGTGCGGCAAGCTGGAGGCCGCCGACCCGCAGCGCGCCACCTGCGAGGCCATTGCCAACGGGCTGTTGAAGAAGCCTGCCGCTGCGGCGGGCTGAGCACGCCAGCGCCGGCATGGCCAGGGGGCTGCTGTCGGGCCGATGGTCGGTGGGCCGGACGGCGGATGGGTGGATGGGTGGATGGGTGGATGGGTGGATGGGCCGGGCCGCCGGTCGGCGGGTCGTGGTCCCAGTATGCTCAGCCTTCCACCCGCTTGCAGGAGCACGCATGCCACGTCCGGTCCTCGATGAATCCGCCATCCACCCCGCCGTGCGCGCGCAGGTGGCCAGCCTGCATGCCGACGTGGTGGCCCAGGTGCGCAATGCGGTGTCGGCCCACAGCGTGGTGGTGGTGGGCATGGCAGGCAACCCGTTCGTCAGGAAGGCGCGCCGCGCGCTGGACGCGGCTGGCGTGGCCCACCACGACATCGACTTCGGCAACTACGTCAGCCAATGGCGCCGCCGCAATGCGCTGAAGATGTGGACCGGCTGGGCCACGCTGCCGATGGTGTTCGTGCGCGGGCAGCTGGTGGGTGGTGCCGAGGATCTGCAGCGGCTGATCGACGGCGGTGAACTGAAACAACTGCTGGCCTGACCCGGTGTGACCATGCACCGCCATGCCGGGTGGCTGGGCGCGCTGGCGCTGGCCGTAGGTGGTGCGGCGGCGGCTGCTGCTTTCGCGGCGACACCCGCAGCGACACCCGCAGCGACTCCTGCGGCGACTCCTGCGGCGACCGCCCCCGCCAACGCCACCGCCGCGTCCGCCGTGACCCCCTGCTGGCTGAACGGCTGGCCGCAGGCTGCGCGCTGCGGCGTGTTGCAGCGCCCGCTGGACCCTGCCCGCCCGCAAGGCCTTCAGATCGGCGTGCACTATGCGGTGGTGCCGGCGCTGGCGCGCAACAAGGCGCCCGATGCGGTGTTCTTCTTCGCTGGCGGGCCGGGCCAGAGCGCCATCCGGCTGGGCGGTGCGCTGGCCGCAGCCCACAGCCGGCTGCAGCAGCGGCGCGACCTGGTGTTTGTCGACCAGCGTGGCACCGGCCGCAGCGCACCGCTGGCTTGCCCCGACGACGACGCGCGTGCCGTGCTGCGGCCATTGGCCGCGCGCAGCGACGAGACGCAGCGCCTGCAGCAGCTGCAGGCCTGCCGCCAGGCGCTGCAGGCCCTGCCGCATGGCGACCTGCGCTTCTACACCACCGAGATCGCGATGGCCGATGTAGACGCCGTGCGCCAGGCGCTGGGCGTGGCCCGCATCAATGCCATCGGCGCCTCCTACGGCACACGCGCGGTGCTGAGCTACCAGCGGCAGTTTCCGCAGGCGGTGCGGCGCGCGGTGCTCGACGGCGTGGCGCCGCCTGACATGCGCCTGCCCGACGCCGCTGCCGCCGACAACCAGGCCGCGTATGACGGCCTGCTGCAAGCCTGCGCGGCCGAGGCCGCCTGCGCCCGCCGCCACCCTGATTTGCCGCAGCGCCTGCCGGCTCTGCTGGCCGCGCTGCCGCATCCGGTCGCCCTGCCCCACCCGGTGACCGGCCGGCTGGAGACGGTGGTGCTGACCCGCGACACCCTGCTGGCGCTGGTGCGCACACCGCTCTACAGCCCGGCGCTGGCCGCCGCGCTGCCAGCGGCGCTGGACGAAGCCGCCGCCGGCCGCTGGGCAGCGCTGGCCGCGCTGGGTGCGGCGCTGGGTGGGCCGGGCGGCGGTTTTGCCACCGGCCAGCATTTCTCGGTGGTGTGCAGTGAAGACCTGGGCCCGAATGCCCCAGCAGCCCCAGCAGCCCCAGCAGCCCCGCCAGCCCCACCATCACTGGCCTCACCGGCCTCGCTGGCCCCACCGGCCTCACCGGCCCCACCAACGCCGTCAGCGTCGTCCGCGCTGCCCGCACCGCCCGTGTTCGCCGGCGGCGCCAGCGCGCTGTACCAGGCGGCGTGTGCCGGCTGGCCGCGTGGCGCGGTGAGCCCGGGCTTCTACACCCTGCGGCCAGCCGTGGCGCCCACCTGGCTGCTGTCGGGCGCGCTGGACCCGGTGACACCGCCGCGCCATGGCCAGCGGGTGGCGCAGGCGCTGGGCCCGCTGGCGCGGCATGTGGTGGTGCCCAACACCGGCCACGGCACGCTGGCCCAGCCCTGCCTGCGGGATGCGGTGGCGCGCTTCATCAGCACCGACGACGAAGCCGCCGCGCTGGCCACGCCGGTCACCTGCATCGCGAGCCTGCCGCGGCCGCCGGCCTTTGTGCCGCCGGGATGGGGGCCATGATCGTGGTGCAGGCCCTGGCCAAGCAGTTCGTGCAGGGTCGCGGGCGCCAGCGGCGGGTGGTGGACGCGGTGCAGGCGGTCAGCTTCCAAGCGGCCGATGGCTGCATCACCGGCCTGCTGGGGCCCAACGGCGCCGGCAAGACCACCACGCTGCGCATGATCGCCGGCCTGGTGCAGCCCGATGCCGGCCAGATCACCGTGGCGGGCATCGACGTGGCGCAGCAGCCGCAGGCAGTGCAGGCGCGGCTGGGCGTGCTGTCGGATGCGCGCGGCCTGTACCCGCGGCTGACCGCGCGCGAGAACATCGTCTACTACGGCCGGGTGCATGGCCTGGCGCGGGCCCAGGCCGAGGCACGCGCCACGCTGCTGGCCGGCATGCTGGACATGGGCGCGCTGATGGACCGCCGCACCGACGGCTTCAGCCAGGGCGAGCGCATGAAGACCGCGGTGGCCCGCGAGCTGGTGCTCGACCCGTCGCACATCATCCTGGACGAGCCC
>JBBRJU010000263.1:0-4660 GCA_038218895.1 Burkholderiales bacterium | reverse complement strand
GTGCGCGATGGATGCGCGTGGCTACTGCACGGTGGAAGGGCGGCTGAAGGACATGATCATCCGCGGCGGCGAGAACATCTACCCGCGGGAGCTGGAAGAGCTGCTGTTTCGCCACCCCAGCGTGGGCGGCGTGGCGGTGGTGGGCCTGCCCGATACCAAGTGGGGCGAAGAGGTCGCTGTCTTCCTGCGGCCGTCACCCGGCGCGGCGATCGACAAGGACGTGCTGATCGAGCACATGCGCGCCCACCTGGCGCCGCACAAGACACCACGGCGCTGGTTCAGCGTGGCCGAGTTTCCGCTGACCGGCTCGGGCAAGATCCAGAAGTTCAGGCTGCGCGAGCTGCAGCAGGCGGGGCAGCTGCAAGAGCTGTGACAGCGGTGGCGGGTTTTCCGTCGCCGCCATCCCCTGGATTGAGGGATGGCGGACGCAGCCCCACTGTTGCCGGCAGGCAAAGCGTCTAGAGTGCTGTTCAGCTTGCCCGGCCTGAACCGCCTGGCGGCGCGCCCTGCAGACTGACCGGAGATGACCATGGAATTCCTGCGAATCCTTCCGCGACCCCGAGGCGCCGGCCATGGCCAGGCCCGAACCGCCGCAGCGCTGCCACTGCTGGCCTGCCTGATCGCCGCGATGCCGGCCGCGGCACAACCTTTCACCCGCACCATCGCCAATGGGGAGACGGTGGTGGTGCTGGAATACAAGTCCTACGGCGTGCTGCCCACCGAATCGCTGTTGATCGCACCCGGCGGCGAACTGCAGGGCCGCGGCGGCACCATCGGCGTGGCTGGCAGCTTGCAGAACAACGGGCGGCTACGGGCCTTCAAAGGGTCAGAAAACGCCACCGCCGTGGGTGTCTCCGGCCAGTTGATCAACAGCAGCTTGGGGCTGCTGGAAATCACCCACTTGAGGGTCGAATCCGGCGGCGTGGTGTCCTCTGCGGGCGGCTTCTTGCTCGGTGGCTTCCGGATCAACCCGACAGACCCGCTGACAACCGTGTGTGCATTCCTGGAGCCTTGTCGCGAAACTGGTTTCCAGATCAACACTGGTGGCCTGATCAACGTGGCCAGCAACGCGCCGCTCTTGAACTACGGCAATGCGCAGATTTCGGGCAACCTGTACAACGCCGGTTCGTTCATCAGCCGCAACAGCACCAACACCAACGGTGGCACGCCCTACACGCAAACCCTGACAGTGGGCCGCGACCCCCTGTACGGCGGTGGCTCCGGCCAGGTGCAGAACCTGGGCAGCTTCGTGCTGGAACAGCGCAACACCCTGCGCAACTTCGGCATTGTGTCGAACAGTGGCACGCTGTCGCTCGCCGGCGGCACGCTGCGCCTGGAGGCCGATGGCGCGCTGTTGAACACCGGCAGCCTGGTGGTGGGCCAGGGCGGGCAGCTCACCATGGCAGGGAGCAGGACCTACGACCCATTCTTCAACCGCGTCGCGCGCGCCGTCAACCAGGGCACGATCAACGTGGGCAACGGCGGATCGCTGCACAACAACTGGAATTTGCGGGTCGATACCCTGGCGTCGGGGCGCGCGCAGCTGACCGTGGAGAAGGGCGGCGTTCTGACCCAGGAAGACAGCGCCTTGCTGTCCGTGGTCCGCGGCGATGTGCTGGTGCAAGGCAGTCTGGTCGGTGGCACGGTCGAGGTGGGCACCTCGGCCTTCGGCGGCAGTCCCGGCAGCTTGACGGTCGCCAAGGGCGGCTCGGTCGAGGTGCTGGACTACCAGCAGACCGATGGTGTGCTGACCGTCAACGGCACATTGACCGGCCAGGTGCGGTTGCTGGGCGGCGAACTGCTGGGCGGCGGCAGTAGCGGCGGCGGCAGAATCAACGGCGGCGTGTTCTTCAACGGCGCCGGTGGCGGCCCGCCGCAGCAGCCGCCGAACTGCGGCAATGCCTTCTACGCCTGCTTCCGGCCCGGCAACAGCCCCGGGCACATGGACATCAACGGCACGCTGGAGATGGGTGCCAACAGTTTGCTGGAACTGGAAATCGAGCGTGATGCGGCCGGCGTGTTGCACTGGGATTCGGTGTCGGCCACGTCGATGCTGCTCGACGGCGCCACACTGCGCGTGCTGGTGGGCGATGGCGTCGCCAACACCGACTGGCAGTACCTGAGCCTGGACATGCTGCAATGCACCAGCGGCAACAGCGACGCGTGCAGCTTCAGCTTCGGCCGCGTCGAGGTGCTGGGTGTCCCGACCGGTACCTTCTACCAGTTCGGCGGCAACGGCCGGCTGGCGCTTGATCTGGCCCCCGCCCTGGCCCCGGTGCCCGAGCCCGGCAGCGCCGCGCTGCTGCTGGCCGGCCTGGGCCTGCTGGGCTGGCGCCGGTTCGGCAGCCAGCGTCAGTCGAGGTCGTCCGCCGCGTAGTGCCCCATGCGCTGGGCCTTGGTGTCGATGTAGCCGCGGTTGTGCGGGTTGGGCGGGGTGTGCAGCGGCACACGCGCCACCACGTCGATCCCCAACCCGCGCAGCGCATCCACCTTCTGCGGGTTGTTGGTCAGCAGGCGCACCTGGCAGATGCCCAGGTCGCGCAACATGCGCGCGGCGATGCCGTAATCGCGCGCGTCGTCGGGCAGGCCCAGCATGCGGTTGGCCTGCACCGTGTCGGCGCCGGCCTGCTGCAATGCATAGGCGCGGATCTTGTTGACCAAGCCGATGCCGCGCCCTTCCTGCCGCAGGTACAGCAGCACGCCGCGGCCGGCGTCGGCAATCGCCTTCAGGCCGGCCTCCAGCTGCGCGCCGCAGTCGCATTTCAGGCTGTAGAGCGTGTCGCCGGTGAGGCATTCGCTGTGCATGCGGATCAGCACCGGCGCGTCGGCACGCAGGTCGCCCAGGCTCATCGCCGCATGCTCCTGGCCGGTGTCCGGGTCGACCAGGCCGTGCAGGTCGAACTCGCCCCATTGGGTGGGCAGCTTGCAGCTGACCAGTTCGCCGGGGTTGGCATCGGCCAGGGCCGTTTTCAGACGTTCATTCATCGCAGCACCGCATTGTCGGCGATCGGCCGGGCGCCGGCCGGCGCCTGCGGGACACACCGCGCCAGGGCGTCAGACGATGCGCGATGTGTGGCCGGCCCAGTAGGCGTCACGCAGCTTGCGCTTGTAGAGCTTGCCGGTGGGCAGGCGCGGCAGTTCGTCGCTGAAGTCGATGCTGCGCGGGCACTTCAGGTGGGCCAGGTGCGCGCGGCAGAAGGCGATCAGCTCGGCCGCCAGTTCGGGCGTGTGGGCCTGGCCTGCCACCGGCTGCACCACCGCCTTCACTTCCTCGCCCAGGTCCGCATTGGGCACGCCGAACACCGCCGCATCGGCCACCTTGGGGTGCGTGATCAACAGGTTCTCGCACTCCTGCGGGTAGATGTTGACGCCACCGCTGATGATCATGAAGGTGCTGCGGTCGGTCAGGTACAAGAACCCGTCGGCATCGAGGTAGCCCATGTCGCCCACGGTGCTCATGCTGCCGTCGGGCGAGCGGGTGAGCGCGGTGCGCTCGGGGTCGTTGAAGTAGACGAAGGGGCTGGCGGTCTTGAACCAGATTTCGCCGGTCTCGCCCATGGCCGCCGGCTGGTGGTCGTCGTCGAGGATGTGGATGTCGCCCAGCAGCACCCGGCCGACGCTGCCGCGGTGCGCCAGCCATTCGGGCGTGTTGCAGGCCGTGAAGCCCAGGCCCTCGGTGGCGCCGTAGTACTCATGGATGATCGGGCCCCACCAGTCGATCATGGCCTCCTTCACCTGCGCCGGGCAGGGCGCGGCGGCATGGACGGCGATCTTCAACGTCGACACGTCGGCATGCGCGCGTGCCTCGGGCGGCAGCTTGAGCATGCGCGAGAACATCGTCGGCACCAGCTGGGTGTGGGTGATGCGGTGCTGCGGCAGCAGTGCCAGGTAGTGCTCGGCGTCGAAGTGCTCCATGATGACCACCGTGCCGCCATTGCGGATGGCCAGGCTGACATTGGCCAGCGGCGCCGAGTGGTACAGCGGCGCAGGTGACAGGTAGCGCATGCCTTCTTCGCACTGCCACAGCTTGCTCAGGAAGTTGAACAGCGGCAGCGGCTCGCTGGGCGGGTTTTCGGGCAGCGGCCGCAGAATGCCCTTGGGCCGGCCGGTGGTGCCAGACGAATACAGCATCGCCGTGCCCAGGGATTCATCGGCGATCGGCGCGGCCGGGTGGGCCGCCACGGCACTGGCGTAGTCGGTCACCCGCGCCGCGCCCGCCCTGCCCTCCACGGCCGCGCCGCCGCCCACCACCAGGCACAGCGCCACGTTGGGGCACTCGGCCAGCGCCTGGCGCGCCACTGCCAGCTTGTCGGCCGAAGTGATCAGCAACTTCGATTCGCTGTTGTTCAGGATGTAGGCCAGCTCGTCGGCTTGCAGGTAGCCGTTGATGCAGGTGTAGTACAAGCCGCTGCGCTCGCCGGCGACACAGGTTTCCACATAGTGGCTGTTGTTCTCCATGAACACGGCATAGTGGCCCAGGCGCTGCAGGCCCTGGTCGCGCAGCAGGTGCGCCAGGCGGTTGCTGCGCGCTTCGAGCTCGGCGTAAGTCACGGTCTCACCGCTGCTGGCCATGATGAAGGCGGGGCGGTCGGCAAACTTCTGGGCATACAGGCCGGGGTACATGGTGTCTCCTGCAATGGAATGGGTACTGCGCCAAGAT
>JBBRJU010000262.1:0-4695 GCA_038218895.1 Burkholderiales bacterium | reverse complement strand
CTTCCGCAAGAACCAGGGCCTGCGCATCGACCACATCCTGGTCAGCCGGGCGCTGCAGGCGCGTGTCACAGCCTGCAGCATCGACAAACTGCCGCGCAAGAACGAACGCCCGAGCGACCACGCGCCGGTGTTGGCGACATTGGCCGGCGCAGCCGCTGCGGCATGATTGGCGACGCCCGTTCGGCGTTGTCTGCGGCCGACACCTCCAGCCGACAACACGGTTGACCGCAAGCGGTGCACAGCCGGTGGGCACCTGCAGCCAGCGCCGGGCCGGCCGCGCTCAGTCGTCCAGGCCCAGCTCCTGGATCTTGCGGGTGATGGTGTTGCGGCCGATGCCCAGCTTGTGCGCCGCCTCGATGCGGCGGCCGCGGGTCACTTCCAGCGCGGTGTGGATCAACTGGCCCTCGAACTGCCGCGTCAGCGTCTCCCACACCTCCGGGTCACCGGATTCGAGCAGGCGGCGCGCCTCGCGCTGCAGGTCCAGCAACCAGCCACTGGGCAGGCCGCCCACCACCATGCCGGCTGCCGGGGCACCAGCCAGGCCTGTTGCGGCGCCATGGGCAGCCGGCGCTGCAGGCGCCGCCAATTCAGGTGCCGGTGCATGCAAGGGTGCGGCCACCTTCATTCGCGCCACGTCACCGGCCATCAGTTCAGGCGGCAGGTCCTTGGCTTCGATCACCTGGGCTGGCGCCATCACCGTCAGCCAATGGCAGATGTTCTCCAGCTGGCGCACGTTGCCGGGGAAGTCAAAGGCCATCAGCCGCTGCAACGCCGGCTCGGTGATGCGTTTGGCCTCCACGCCCAGTTCCTTGGCACTCTTGACGAGGAAGAAGCGGGTGAGCGATGCCACATCTTCGCGCCGCTCGCGCAGCGCCGGCAGGCGCAGGCGAATGACGTTGAGCCGGTGGAACAAGTCCTCCCGGAACGCGCCTTCACGCACCCGCTGCTCCAGGTTCTGGTGGGTGGCAGCAATCACCCGCACATTGGCCTTCAGCGGCTGGTGGCCACCCACGCGGTAGAACTGGCCGTCGCTCAACACCCGCAGCAGCCGGGTCTGCAGGTCGAACGGCATGTCGCCGATTTCATCGAGGAACAGCGTGCCGCCGTCGGCCTGCTCGAAGCGGCCGCGGCGCATGGTCTGCGCGCCGGTGAAGGCGCCGCGTTCATGGCCGAACAGTTCGCTCTCCAGCAGGTCTTTCGGGATGGCGGCGGTGTTGATGGCGATGAACGGGCCGTTGCTGCCGGCATCGCCCCGCGGGCTGTGCTTGTGCAGCGCACGCGCAACCAGTTCCTTGCCCGAGCCGCTCTCACCGGTGATCAGCACCGTGACATTGCTCTGGCTCAGCCGGCCGATGGCGCGGAACACGTCTTGCATCGCCGGTGCCTGGCCCAGCATTTCGGGCATGTCGGCGCTGCCGATGTCGCGCACCGCTTCGCGCAGGCTTTCTTCGACCGCGCGGCGGATCAGCTCGACCGCCCGGGTCAGGTCAAACGGCTTGGGCAAGTACTCGAACGCGCCACCCTGGAAGGCCGAGACAGCCGAGTCCAGGTCGGAATAGGCCGTCATGATGATCACCGGCAGGCCGGGCAGCCGCGCCTTCACCTTGCCCAGCAGGTCGATGCCTGAGCCCCCGGGCATGCGGATGTCGGACACCAGCACCTGCGGTTCGTCATCGTCCAGCGCAGCGAGCACGTCGCGCGGGTTGCTGAAACTGCGGGTGGCGAACTGCTCACGTGCCAGTGCCTTCTCCAGCACGAATCGGATGGATTGGTCGTCGTCTACGATCCAGATGGGTTTCATGCGGCGGCGACCTGTTTGCTGTGGAGCGAGCTGCCTGGCTACAGCAGCGGGATGAGGATGCGGAACACGGTCTTGCCTTGCGCGCTGTCGCATTCGATCGTGCCCTGGTGTTGCTGCACGAAGGTCTGCGCCAGCGTGAGCCCGAGTCCCGATCCGCCGTCACGCCCCGACACCAGCGGGTAGAAAATGCGGTCTCGGATGTCCTCGGGTACACCCGGTCCGTTGTCTTCGATATGCAATTCCAGTGCCAGTCGAAACCGGCGCTTGCCGATCGTCACCTGGCGGACCACCCGGGTGCGCAACACCAGCCGCGCATCACCGTCGGCCACGCGCTCGGCCAGGGCCTGGGCAGCGTTGTGGGCGATGTTGAGCACCGCCTGGATCAACTGCTCGCGGTCGCCGCGAAAGTCGGGGATGGAGATGTCGTAGTCGCGGTGCACCGTCAGCCCGCGCGGAAATTCCGCCAGGATCAGCGAGCGCACCCGCTCGCACACCTCGTGGATGTTGACGTCGCTGACCACATACGGCTTGCGGTGCGGTGCCAGCAGCCGGTCGACCAGGGCCTGCAGGCGGTCGGCTTCGTGGATGATGACATTGGTGTACTCGGACAAATCGCGGCTGTGGATCTCCATGGCCAGCAACTGGGCCGCACCACGGATGCCGCCCAGCGGGTTCTTGATCTCGTGCGCCAGGTTGCGGATCAGCTCCTTGTTGGCCTGCACCTGGCCCAGCGCCCGCTCCTCGCGGTCCTGCCGGGTCTGCTGCTCGATCTCCAGCATTTCGACCACCACCCGGTCCTGGCCCTGGTCGACCTGGGTGACGATCACATGCACCGGCAAGTGCTCGTGCGCAGCCACCGGCGCCCGCTTCATCACGCCGTCGAAGCGGCCGGTGGCAATCTCGTTGCGGGCCACGGCGGCCAGCGTCTCGGCCAGCGGGTGCTGGTCGACCAGCCAATCACCGAGCCTGGTGCGCAGCAGGTTGCGGCGCGACACCCCGGCCACGTTCTCGAACATGGCGTTGACGAACAGCAGGCCGCCATCAGGCCGCACCACGGCCACCATGGTGGCCAACATGTCGAAGGCGTCGTAGCGCGTGGATTCAGGCCGGGGGCTCATGGGCGCAGGATCGGTTGACAACTCAGGGAGGCAGCTTGCCCAGCTCACGCTTGAGCGCGCCAATGTCGCTCTCGCTGCGGGTGATGCCGGCCTTCATCTGCGCCACCCGGTCGAGGTAATTCTGGTAGTTGCGCTCGTCACCGCGCCGCTCGGGTTCGCCGTTGTTGTACTCACGCTTCAGGCCGGCCAGGCGGTCCTCCTCGCGCCGCAGCTCGGCCTCCAGGATGCGGCGGGCATCGCTGTCGCGCTGGCGCTGCGCAGCGGGGTCGACCTTGGGGTCGCCCGGCCGGCCGGTGGCGGCACCCGGCGCTGGTGCCGGCCCCGACGCGCTGCTGGCCGCCGGGCGCGGCCGCGGGCTCTGCACGATGGTGATGGGCGCGCCTTCAATCGTGCGGCAACCACGCTCGCGGGCTTCGTCGGCGGTCAATGCGTCGGTGTAGAGCACGGGCGGCCCCGGGCAGCGGTACACCGCGCCAGCCTGGGCCCAGCCCACCGCCGGCGCCAGCAGGCCCGGCAGCACGGTGCAGGCAATGAACAGCATGTGGACAGAGCGCGGCATCGGATCTCGGGCAGCGGCACAGGGCCTGGAGCCGGCATTGTGGCGCAGGGCCTGGCATGAAAAAGGGCGGCTCGCGCCGCCCTGGATGCTGCGTGGCGCCCGGCCACGCCACCCCATCACAGGGTGTAGTACATGTCGAACTCGATCGGATGCGTGGTCATGCGCATGCGCTGCACTTCCTGCATCTTCAGATCGATGTAGGCATCGATGTACGAATCGGTGAAGACACCACCCTTGGTGAGGAAGGCGCGGCCTTTGTCCAGGTACTCCAGTGCCTGTTCCAGGCTGGAGCAGACGGTGGGGATCAGTGCGTCTTCTTCCGGCGGCAGGTGGTACAGGTCTTTGGTGGCAGCCTCGCCCGGGTGGATCTTGTTCTCCACGCCGTCCAGGCCGGCCATCAGCAGTGCCGCAAAGCCCAGGTACGGGTTCATCAGCGGGTCCGGGAAGCGCGCTTCCACGCGGCGGCCCTTGGGGTTGGCCACGTACGGGATGCGGATCGAAGCAGAGCGGTTCTTGGCCGAATAGGCCAGCTTCACCGGCGCTTCATAGCCGGGCACCAGGCGCTTGTAGCTGTTGGTGCCGGGGTTGGTGATGGCGTTCAGCGCCCGGGCATGCTTGATGATGCCCCCGATGTAATACAGCGCGAAGTCGCTCAGACCGGCGTAGCCATCTCCGGCAAACAGGTTCTTGCCGTCCTTCCAGACCGACTGGTGCACGTGCATGCCGCTGCCGTTGTCACCAACGATCGGCTTGGGCATGAAGGTGGCAGTCTTGCCATAGGCGTGCGCCACGTTGTGGATCACGTACTTCTGCAACTGCACCCAGTCGGCACGCTGGATCAGCGTGGAAAACCGGGTGCCGATCTCCATCTGGCCAGCATTGGCCACCTCGTGGTGGTGCACCTCGACCGGGATGCCCAGGCTTTCGAGGATCAGGCACATTTCCGAGCGCAGATCCTGGCCGCTGTCGACCGGCGGCACGGGGAAGTAACCCCCCTTGACCGATGGACGGAAACCGCTGTTGCCGTGCTCGTACTCTTTGCCGGTGTTCCAGGCGGCTTCTTCTGCCTCGATCTTGGAAAAGCAGCCCGACATGTCCACGCCCCAGCGCACGCTGTCGAAGACAAAGAATTCGGGCTCCGGGCCGAAGTAGGCAGCGTCGCCCAGGCCGGTGCTCTTCATGTAGGCCTCGGCGCGCTTGGCCAGGCTGCGCGGGTC
>JBBRJU010000261.1:0-4730 GCA_038218895.1 Burkholderiales bacterium | reverse complement strand
CGGGCAGCGTGTCGGGCAGCATGTCGGGCATCGCGTTGGGCACAGCGTCGGGCAGGGTATCGGGCAGGGTGTCAAGCTCGGTTTCGGGCAGGGCGTCGGGCGTGCGCAGGCCTTCGGTCTCAGCGCGCCGGCTAGGCGGCTTGGGCTGGGGTGGTGGACCGGGCAGCCGGCTTGGCGCCGGGTTTCCCGGCCTGCCTGGCGGCGGCCTTGCTGGTCTTGTTGCTCTTGGTGGTCCTGGTGGTCCTGCTGGTTCCGATGGAGGGTTTTCTGGCCTCGGTGGCCTTGGTGGCCTGGATGTGTTGCTGCAGATCCCGCATCGGCTGGTCATGCAGCACGGTGCGCAATGCCGCCACCACCCGGTGGGTGGCCAGCGAAGCGCTGATCGGGCCTCCGCGCCGGGCCTGCCCTGCTGCCATCTGCTGCTGGCGCAGCACGGCGTCCAGGCCGGGATGACCGGCGTGCCGCAAGGCCTGGTGCCACTGCAAGGCCAGCCACTCGCCCCGCATCGCCAGCAGCGCAGCCAGCTGTGGCGACAACAGGCTGCCGGCCGCCACCTGGGCGTTGGGCAGTGCCCGCGCCGGCTCTGCCAGGTAGGCCGCGCTGCGGCCGTTCAGGTCGGCGGCGAAATCGTCGGGTGTCCACAGGCCCTCACGCAACAGGCTGCGGCGGGCCAGGAAACCGGCCCATCCGTCGCTGAACCAGGCGCGCAGCGCTGCATCACCCCGTCCGGCATGGGCCAGCGGGCCGAAGCGCTCGGCCGCCCAGGCGCTGGCCATGGCCTGGCTGAGCAGCGCCTGCAGCGCGGTGTCGCGGCCGGCCCAGTCAGGCGGCAGTTGCAGCGCCAGGGCCTGGTGCCAGGCAATGGCCAGGCCGGTGTCGGGCGCAGCCGCAGCGGCTGTCGGCAAGACCAGCAGCAGCCAGGGCGGTGGTGCCTCGGGCCCGCCCGGCTGCGGCCACTGGCGCTGCTGGGCGGCCAGCACGCGGGCGCCGGCCTGCGCCACCGCATCGGCTGCCATCGGCCAGGGCGATGGGGTCGGCAGCACGGCCAGCACGCCCGGCGCAGCCTGCCATTGCAGCGCGCCACCGGCATACAGCGACTGTTGCACCCGCTGGGCCAGCGGCACCGGTGACGGGCCCAGCACCCACAAGGCGCCCGGCCCCTGGGCTGTGCCGTGGCTGGTGGCCCAGCGCGCGCCGCTGCCCGGCACGGCCGGCAGCTCGGTGTGGTCAGACGAGCCGCCCGGCAGATGCAGGCCGGTGTGGGTTTGGCGGCCGGCTGTGAAGCGCAGGACCAGCTGCAGCCGCAGCGGCGCACCTTCCGCGTCGCCCGGCACCGCAGTGACCTGCCACAGCACGCTGCAGGCGCTGTTGTCGGGCCCGGGCGGCTGGCTGCCTCGCGCGCTGACAGGCTGCAGCAGATGGGCAGCAGCCATCAGCAGTGCGCAGCGGAGTGCCAGGGCGGTGAGGCGGGCAAGTGGCATGCAAAATGGCGCGCCGGCGCTGGCCGGTCGGGCAACAGGGCTGGCCAGCTTAGCCGATGCGCCCGCTGGCACGTCCGGCCGGCGCGGCTGCGGCTGCGGCTGCGGTTGCGGTTGCGGTTGCGGCTGCGGCTGCGGTTGCAGTTGCTACCGCTGCTGCTGGGACTGGCCCTGCTTCAGCCGGTCGAGCATGGCGCCCATCTGCTGGTGCAGCATGGTCACTGCCTTCAGCGGCCGCACCATCACCTTGAAATCGGTGATCTGGCCGGCGTCGTTCCAATGGATCAGATCGACGCCGTTGATCTGAACTCCAGCAGCGCGTCCTGCGTGCCGATGATCTCGCGCACATAACGGAAGCTGGCGTTGTTGAGCACCTGCATCGCACCGGTGAGGTACTGGGTGGTGATGGCCTTGCCGTGCTGGGGGCTGTGCACCACCGGGGAATGGAAGACCACATCGTCGGCCAGCAGGTGCTGCAGCATGCGCATGTCGCGACTGCGCACCAGGGTGTGCCAAGCGTCGATGACAGTGGACGTGGACATGGCGGATCCTCGGGCAGTGGCTGATGGGTTCAGGTCAGTCTACCGACGTGGTGCCACGGCCCGGTCGCAGCGGCGTTGCCTCGGTAACAGGCACGGGCAATGGGCCCGACTCACATGCTGCGCCGGTACTGCCCACCCACCTCGAACAGCGCATTGGTGATCTGGCCCAGGCTGCAGCAGCGCACCGCGTCCATCAGCACATCGAACACGTTGTCGTTGGCGATCACCGCCTGCTGCAGCCGCTGCAGCATGGCCGGCGCTTCGGCGGCATGGCGGGCATGGAAATCAGCCAGCCGCGCCAGTTGTGATTCCTTCTCTTCGGTGGTGCTGCGCGCCAGTTCGATCTGCTTGGGGTTTGGGTCTTCATGCGGGTTGCGGAAGGTGTTGACGCCGATGATCGGGTACTCGCCGGTGTGCTTCTGCATCTCGTAGTGCATGCTCTCTTCCTGGATCTTGCCGCGCTGGTAGCCGGTTTCCATCGCGCCCAGCACACCGCCGCGGTCGGCGATCTTCTCGAACTCGGCCAGCACCGCTTCTTCCACCAGTTCGGTCAGCTCGTCGATGATGAACGCGCCCTGGTTGGGGTTCTCGTTCTTGGCCAGGCCCCATTCGCGGTTGATGATCAGCTGGATCGCCATCGCCCGGCGCACGCTGTCTTCGGTGGGCGTGGTGATCGCCTCGTCGAAGGCATTGGTGTGCAGGCTGTTGCAGTTGTCGTAGATCGCGATCAGCGCCTGCAGCGTGGTGCGGATGTCGTTGAACTGGATCTCCTGCGCATGCAGGCTGCGGCCGCTGGTCTGCACGTGGTACTTCAGCTTCTGGCTGCGTTCGCTGGCGCCGTAACGGTTGCGCATGGCCACCGCCCAGATGCGCCGCGCCACGCGGCCGAGCACGGTGTATTCCGGGTCCATGCCGTTGGAAAAGAAGAAGCTCAGGTTGGGCGCAAAGTCATCGATGTGCATGCCGCGCGCCAGGTAGGCCTCCACGAAGGTGAAGCCGTTGCTCAGCGTGAAGGCCAGCTGGCTGACCGGGTTGGCGCCAGCCTCGGCGATGTGGTAGCCCGAGATGCTCACCGAATAAAAATTGCGCACGTTGTGGTGCACGAAGTACTCGGCGATGTCGCCCATCACCTTCAGTGAAAACTCGGTGCTGAAGATGCAGGTGTTCTGGCCCTGGTCTTCCTTCAGGATGTCGGCCTGCACCGTGCCGCGCACATTGGCCTGCGCCCATTCGCGGATCTTGGCCACTTCGGTGTCGGTCGGCGCCCGGCCGTTGTCGGTGCCGAACTTCTCGATCTGCTGGTCGATCGCCGCGTTCATGAACATCGCCAGGATGCTGGGCGCCGGGCCGTTGATCGTCATGCTGACGCTGGTGGCCGGGTGGCACAGGTCGAAGCCGGAATACAGCACCTTCAAGTCGTCGAGGGTGGCGATGCTGACGCCCGAGTTGCCCACCTTGCCGTAGATGTCGGGCCGGCGGTCGGGGTCGTTGCCGTAGAGGGTGACCGAATCGAACGCGGTGCTCAAGCGTTTTGCCGGCATGCCCTCGCTTACCAGCTTGAAGCGGCGGTTGGTGCGGAAGGCGTCGCCCTCACCGGCAAACATGCGGGTCGGGTCTTCACCTTCGCGCTTGAAGGCGAAGGTGCCGGCGGTGTACGGGAAGCTGCCGGGCACGTTGTCGAGCATCAGCCATTTCAGCAGCTCGCCATGGCATTCATACTGGGGCAGCGCCACCTTGCGGATCTTGCTGCCCGACAGCGTGGTGTGGACCAGGCTGGTGCGGATTTCCTTGTCGCGGATCTTCACCACGTATTCGTCGCCGGCATAGGCCTTCTGCATCTCGGGCCACTGCGCCAGCAGCTTGGCGGCGGCCGGGTCTTGCTTGGCCGCGCGCTGGTCGGCCAGGCGCAGCACGGTGTTCTTCGCGCCATCCCGGGCGGCGTCGTCTTCATGCAGCATCTGGGCGGTGGCGCGCAGTTGCTGCAGCGCGCGTGCCAGTTTGGCCTGGGCGCGTGCCCTGGCCTTGTAGCCGCGCACGGTGTCGGTGATCTCGGCCAGGTAGCGGGTGCGCGCCGCCGGCACCACTGGCGTCTGGTGGGTGCTGTACCTGGTGGTGACCAGTGGCAGGCGACCCCCTTCAGCGCCATCCAGCAGCGGCAGGCCCAGCGCGCCCAGGCGTGCCTTCAGCGCCTGGTACAGCGCGGTCACGCCGTCGTCGTTGAAGCGGCTGGCCATGGTGCCGAATACCGGCATCTGGTCCGGATTGACATTGAAGGCCTCGCGGTTGCGCTGCACCTGCTTGGCCACGTCGCGCAGCGCATCGGCCGCGCCCTTGCGGTCGAACTTGTTGATGGCGACGAATTCGGCGAAGTCGAGCATGTCGATCTTCTCCAGCTGGCTGGCGGCGCCGAACTCGGGCGTCATCACGTACATCGGCACGTCCACCAACGGCACGATGGCGGCATCGCCCTGGCCGATGCCCGAGGTCTCGACGATGATCAGGTCGAAGCCGGCCACCTTGGCGGCGGCCAGCACATCGGGCAAGGCGGCGCTGATCTCGCTGCCGGTGTCGCGGGTGGCCAGGCTTCTGACGTAGACACGTGCCCCTCGGTCAGCGGATACGCTGACCGATCCCCCGAGGGGATGCGGGCCGGCTTCGGGCGGCCCGGCGCTCGGCCCGGCCGCGCCGACAGCTGCCCTCGGCCCGATCG
>JBBRJU010000260.1:0-4734 GCA_038218895.1 Burkholderiales bacterium | reverse complement strand
TGAGCAGAGGGATCTTGGGCATGACGGTCTCCGGTGGTGGAGCCGTCAGTGCTGCACGGACAGCGAACTTATGTCCAGTGCGGTGGACCGTCGCACCCCGGATCGCCAGAGCTGGCGCGGCCTTCCGGCCTATGACATGCCAGAACTTCTCATAACCGAGGTCTTCTCATAATGGCCGGCAGGAGCCAACCGGTTCTGCTGCCGGTAGCCGGCAATGGAAGCTCAGCCGAATAACTTGGTCCTCGGCTTTGGGTCGCCACCCGGTTCGGCGCCTATCGGCCAGGCACAGCCAGCAACGGGCGATGACTCTGGAACGGGCTGCCCCTTCAGCCGGAGCCATGGCCTCGGCGGCTCGTCAGTGGAAGTCCTCCTCGCGCTGGTGGCGCGCACCGATGACGAGGACCAACTCCGGGGTGTGTATGTCGAAACGAAGAACGTAGCCGGTCGAGCCGAATGGAACGATGAGCTCGCGAAGTGTTGGACGCTGACCGACCTTGCGGTAGCTGTAGGGCGTGGTCGACAGATGGCTGTTGGCAACGGTTCGAATGGCTTCTACAGCCTCGTAGGCGCGCATGGCGTCTTCGACGGTCTGGGCACGATCCAGCAGGAAGTCGAACAGACGATCCAAATCTGCGTCCGCCTCAGGGGTGAACTCGACCTTGAACGTCATTTGCGCAGCTGTTTTACCCGCGCTGCGACCTTCGCTTCCAGCTTCGACAACACAACGTCCGACGGGATGGAAGTTCCGGTGCGCTCGTACGCTGTCAGCGAGGCGTCGCAACGGGCAGCGAAGTCGGTTTCCACGCGGCGGAATTCGACGGCACGACGCACTGA
Organism: Burkholderiales bacterium; assembly: GCA_038218895.1. Taxonomy (GTDB): domain Bacteria; phylum Pseudomonadota; class Gammaproteobacteria; order Burkholderiales; family Burkholderiaceae_C; genus Pseudaquabacterium. The sequence goes on along the minus strand of JBBRJU010000260.1, from coordinate 3,900 downwards.
TGCCTCGACAAAATCGGTGAGCGTTTCGCCGGGCCGGAGCACCGATTCAAGGTGAGCGCGCAGCTCCGGCTCGACACGGATTTGGGGAATGACGGCGGTTTTCATACTTCAGATTGTAGTGCATGTGCACTACAATCTGAAGCATTGAGATTTACCCACTGCAGCCTCGCGTCATTCCCACTCGATCGTGGCCGGCGGCTAGCTGCTCACGTCATAGGTGACGCGGTTGATGCCGCGCACTTCATTGATGATGCGGCTGCTCACCTTCTTCAGCAGGCTGTACGGCAGCTCGGCCCAGTCGGCGGTCATGAAGTCACTGGTGTGCACCGCACGAAGTGCCACCACTTGTTCATTGGTGCGGCCATCGCCCATCACGCCCACGCTCTTGACCGGGATGAAGACGACAAACGCCTGGCTGGTGAGGTCGTACCAGCTCTTGCCGGTGGCGGGGTCGATGGCAGCGCGCAACTCGTCGATGAAGATGGCGTCGGCGCGCTGCAGCAGCGCAGCGAACTCGGGCTTCACCTCGCCCAGGATGCGCACGCCCAGCCCCGGGCCGGGGAACGGGTGCCGGTAGACCATGTCGTGCGGCAGGCCCAGGGCCACGCCCAATGCGCGCACCTCGTCCTTGAACAGTTCACGCAGCGGCTCCAGCAGCTTCAGCCCCAGTGTGGCCGGCAGGCCACCCACGTTGTGGTGGCTCTTGATGGTGGCCTTCTTGCTGGCGGTGCCGCCACTTTCCACCACGTCGGGGTAGATGGTGCCCTGGGCCAGCCAGGTCGCACCGATGTTGCCGTCGCCCTTCAGCTTGGCCGCCTCGGCCTGGAACACATCGACGAACTCGCGGCCGATGATCTTGCGCTTCTGCTCGGGGTCGGTCACGCCCTGCAGGTGGCCGAGGAACTGGGCCTGCGCCTGCACATGCACCACCCTGGCATGCAGCCGGCCGGCGAACATGTCCATCACCAGCTGGCCTTCGTTCAGACGCAGCAGGCCGTGGTCGACGAATACGCAGGTGAGCTGGTCGCCGATGGCGCGGTGGATCAGCGCAGCGGCCACGCTGCTGTCAACACCACCCGACAGGCCGAGGATCACTTGCTCGTCGCCCACCTGCTCACGGATGCGGGCCACCGCCTCGTCCACGTAGTTGCCCATGATCCAGTCACCCCGGCAGCCGGCAATGCGACGCACGAAGCGGGTGAGCATGGCCGTTCCTTGCAGCGTGTGGGTGACCTCGGGGTGAAACTGCAGCGCGTAGTAGCCCCGCGTCTCGTCGGCCATGCCGGCGATCGGGCAACTCGGCGTGCTGGCCATGCGCTCGAAGCCCGGTGGCAGTGCGCTGACCTTGTCGCCATGGCTCATCCACACCTTGAGCATGCCGTGGCCGTCGGCGGTGGTGAAGTCCTGCACGCCATCGAGCAAGCGGGTGTGGCCGTGGGCGCGCACTTCGGCATAGCCGAACTCGCGGTGGTCGCTCCATTCGACCTGGCCGCCCAACTGCACCGCCATGGTCTGCATGCCGTAGCAGATGCCCAGCACCGGCACGCCTGCATCCCACACCGCCTGCGGCGCACGCAGCTGGTGGTCTTCATAAGTGCTGGCGTGGCTGCCGCTCAAGATGATGCCCTTGGCACCGAAGCTGCGTACGAAGTCATCTGACACGCTGCTGGGATGGATCTCGCAGTACACCTGCGCCTCGCGCACGCGGCGCGCGATCAGCTGGGTGACTTGCGAGCCGAAGTCGAGGATCAGGATCTTGTCGTGCATGTCGCAGGCCACTAGACGGGTTGGGGAGAGACCGGCGCATTGCGCCGCGCCTGGCGGCGAAAGTGCAGCACCGCCAGCACCAGGGCCAAGGCCTGCAGGATGGCGCAGAAGAACATCGGCGCGCCGATGCGCCAATCGGTGGTGGGCAGGTGCGACACCGTGGCCATCAGCGGCGCCGCCAGCACCGGCGCCACCACGGCGGCCAGGCTGTTGAGGCTGGCCACCGCACCCAGGGTCTGGCCCTGGGTGTGCTCATCGGCGGCGGCCGACACCAGGCCCTGCAGAGAAGCCGCCACTGCCGCGCCCAGCAGGTTGGCAGCGATCACCGCATACATCATCCATGGCTGGGTGGCCAGGCCCCAACCCAGGAAGGCCAGGCTCGACGACACCAGGCCGGCCATGGCCAGACGCTGGGCCCCAAGGTGCTTGAGCAGCCGCCCCAGCAACGCGCCCTGCACCACGGCCGACACCACGCCCACCGCAAACAGCGACCAGCCGTTTTCGGTGGGGCCCCAGCCGAAGCGCAGGCTGCCGTAGAGCACCCACACGGTGTACAGGCTGAACTGCGCCAGCCCGGCAAAGCCGAGCACGCCCACCAACAGGCCCACACCCTTGAGCGCCACCAGTTGCTTGAAGGACGACAGCGGGTTGGCACGCCACCAATCCACCGGCCGGCGCTGCGCCGGGCCCAGCGATTCAGGCAGCACGAAGTAGCCATAGGCCAGGTTGGCCACCGCCAGGCCGCCAGCGGCAAAAAACGGCAGGCGCAAGTCAATGCCGCCGAGCACACCACCGATCACCGGCCCCAGGATGAAGCCGATGCCGAACATGGCGCCCAGCATGCCGAAGCGCTTGGCCCGGTCGGCCGGCGCGGTGATGTCGGCCACATAGGCGTTGGCCACGGCGGCGTTGGCCTGCATGGCGCCCCCCACGATGCGCGAGGCCACCAGCATGGCGATGCTGGTAGCCAGCGCGGTGGTGAAGAAGTTGATGGCAAGGCCGCAAAAGCCAAGCAGCAGCACCGGCCGGCGGCCGAACCGGTCCGACAGCGCACCCAGGATCGGCGCTGCGACCAGCTGCGACAGCGCATACGCCGCAGCGACCACGCCGTACCAGCGCGCCTGCTCCGATGGGTCGGCGGTGAACTGGCCGACCATCGCCGGCAACACCGGCACGATGATGCCGACCGCCAGCATGTCGATCAGCACCACCAGCATGATGAAGCGCATGGCGGCGCCCTGGTTGGGCACGGCCTGTGCAGAGTCAAGAGTCACAGGGCGCTCATTCCATCCGGTAGTTCGGCGCTTCCTTGGTGATCTGCACGTCGTGCACATGGCTCTCGCGCATGCCGGCCGACGAGATCTCGACAAACGCTGCACGGGCATGCATGTCGTCGATGCTGGTGCAGCCGCAGTAGTGCATCGCCGCGCGCAGGCCGCCGGCCATCTGGAAGATCACCGCCACCACCGAACCCTTGTAGGGCACCTGGCCCTCGATGCCTTCGGGCACCAGCTTGGCGCTGGCATTGCTGGCGCTGCTGCTGTCCTGGAAGTAGCGGTCGGCCGACCCTTGCTGCATGGCGCCGAGCGAGCCCATGCCGCGGTAGCTCTTGTAGGTGCGGCCCTGGTACAGGATGGTTTCGCCCGGAGCTTCTTCGGTGCCGGCAAAGGCGCCGCCCATCATGACTGAGTTGGCGCCAGCGGCAATCGCCTTGGCCAGATCACCCGAGAAGCGCACACCGCCGTCGGCAATCAGCGGTACGCCGCTGCCCTTCAGCGCCTTGGCCACTTGGTCGATGGCGTAGATCTGCGGCACGCCCACGCCGGTGACGATGCGGGTGGTGCAGATCGAGCCCGGGCCGATGCCGACCTTCACCGCGTCGGCGCCCGCTTCCACCAGTGCCAGCGCGGCAGCGCCGGTGGCAATGTTGCCGCCGATCACATCCACCTGCGGGTAGTGCTGCTTGACCCAGCGCACCCGGTCGAGCACACCGGCCGAATGGCCGTGCGCGGTGTCGACCACGAGCACGTCGACGCCGGCCTTCACCAGCAGGTCCACCCGCTCTTCGGTGCCGTCGCCCACGCCCACCGCGGCGCCCACACGCAACTTGCCCTGCGGATCGCGTGCGGCGGC
>JBBRJU010000259.1:0-4744 GCA_038218895.1 Burkholderiales bacterium | reverse complement strand
GACCGCTTCGGCCGCCGGCCGGTGCTGCTGCTGGGCCTGGCGCTCTACACCCTGGCCAGTGTCGGCGCGGCCCTGGCAGACAGCGTGGCAGCGGTGGTGCTGGGCCGGGCGCTGCAGGGTGCGGCCATGTCGGCGGCCGTGGTGTGCGGCCGCGCGATGGTGCGTGACCTGTACCAGCCGCATGAAGGCGCCATGGTGATGGCGCGCGCCCTCACCGGCCTGGGTGCGCTGGCCATCGTCAGCCCGCTGGCCGGTGGCGCGCTGGTGGCGGCCTTCGGCTGGCGCGCCGCCGTGGTGGCCATGGGTCTGGTGGGGGCGGCCACCGGCCTGTTCATCGCGCTGAAGCTGCCCGAGACTGCACGCCACCGCCGGCCCGAGGCCACCCAGCCTGGATTGCTGCTGCGGCAGGTCGGCACCACGCTGCGGCACCCGGGCTTTCGCGCCTGGGCCGCGCTGGTGGTCTGCACTTACGGCGGGCTGTTCATCTTCCTGGCCGGGTCGGGCTTCGTACTGATCGGCACGCTGGGCCTGCAGCCGGTGCCTGCCGGCGCGCTGATGAGCACCTGTGCCATGGCCTACATCGTCGGCACGCTGCTGTGCCGCCGCTGGATCCCCCGGCACGGGCTGGCGGGGTCGGTGGGCCGGGCAGCATGGTTCACGCTGGCGGCCTGCGTGGCGCTGGTGCTGCTGTCGCAGCAGCGTGACCCATCGGCGCTGGCGGTGATGGCGCCGGTGTGGCTGTATGCGCTGGGCCACGGCGTGCACATGCCCTGTGGCCAGGCCGGCGTGGTGGGCCCGTTCCCCCGGGCGGCGGGCCTGGTGTCGGCGCTGGCCGGCTTTGTGATGGCGGCGGTGGCCTTCGGCATCGGGCTGTGGCTGGGCCAGGCGCTGGCGCCCGGCGCGGCCGGCGGCGCGGTGCGGCCCTTCGCGCTGGGCATGGCCTGCGCCGCGCTTGCCACGGTGGCCGTGGCCTGGACGCTGGTGCGCCGGCATGGCGAGATGCTGCAGCCCACATGACGGCCGCACGCGCCATCGGCATTGCCGGCCCCACCGCCAGCGGCAAGAGCGCGCTGGCCCTGGCCGCCGCCCGCCGCTGGCCGGTGGAGATCATCAGCGTGGATTCGGCCCTGGTCTACTGCGGCATGGACATCGGCACGGCCAAGCCCAGCGCCGCAGAACAGGCCGCCGTGCGCCACCATCTGGTCGACTGCATCGCACCCACGGCGGCCTATTCAGCGGCCCGGTTCGTGGCCGACGCCACCCGGCTGGTGGGCGAGATCCGCGCGCGCGGCAACACCGCGCTGCTGGTGGGCGGCACCATGCTGTACTTCAAGGCCCTGGCCGACGGCCTGGATGCGATGCCGCCTGCCGACGCCGGCGTGCGTGCCGCACTTGATGCCCGCGCCGCAACCGACGGCTGGCCCGCCCTGCACGCCGAACTGGCGCGTGTCGACCCGGCCACCGCCGCGCGCCTGCCACCGGGCGACGCGCAGCGCATCCAGCGCGCGCTGGAGGTGTGGCAGCTCACCGGCCAGCCAATCTCGGCCTTGCACCGCAGCGACCGCAGCCCCGGGCTGGCCATGCCGCTGCTGGCGCTGGAGCCGGTGGACCGCGCCTGGCTGCATGGCCGCATCGCCGCGCGCTTCGACACGATGCTGGCGGGGGGCCTGGTGGACGAGGTGCGCAGCCTGCGCGCCCGCGCTGACCTGCATGCCGACCTGCCGGCCATGCGCTGCGTCGGCTACCGCCAGGTCTGGGCTGCGCTGGACGCGGCTGGCGATGCGCTGGTGCCCGGCACGCCCGGCTGGGACACGCTGCGGGCGCAGGGCATGGCCGCCACCCGCCAGCTGGCCAAGCGCCAGCTGACCTGGTTGCGCAGCATGCCGCGCACCGTGCTGGCCTGTGATGCGCCTGACGCCACCACCCGTGGCCTGGCTGCGCTGGCCACGCTGATCGAGGCACCGGCACCATGACCGCCGCGCTGCAGATCAGCGGCCTGGCGCGCCGCTATGCCGACACCCCGGTGTTCGAGGGTGTGGACCTGACGCTGGCCGCTGGCGAATTCGTCGCGTTGCTGGGTGAATCGGGCGTGGGCAAGAGCACGCTGCTGAATTGCATCGCCGGGCTCGATGACGCCGATGCCGGGCAGATCCTGCTGGCGGGCCAGGCGGTGCGCGGCCTGGCCGAGCCCGAGCGCGCCCGGCTGCGGCGCGCGCATCTGGGCTTCGTGTTCCAGGCCTTCCACCTGCTGCCGCACCTGAGCGTGGCCGAGAACGTGGCCCTGCCGTTGCTGCTGCTGGGCCGGCCCGACGGCGCCCGGGTGCAGACCCTGCTGGCAGCGGTGGGCCTGGGCGGGCTGGGCGGCCGCAGCCCGGCGCAGTTGTCAGGCGGGCAGTTGCAGCGGGTGGCCCTGGCGCGTGCCCTGGTGCACAAGCCGGCGCTGATCCTGGCCGACGAGCCGACCGGCAATCTCGACCCCACCACCGCCGAGCGCATGCTCGACGTGCTGGTGGCCCAGGTGCGCAGCGAAGGCGCGGCCTGCCTGCTGGTCACCCATTCAGCGGCGGCGGCGGCGCGGGCCGACCGGGTACTGCGGCTGACAGCCAGCGGCATCGTGGCGGGTTGAGCGGGCGGCCTGGGTCTGGCTTGCGGCTTCTGGGCAGCGGTGGGTGTTGGGTGTTGGGTGCTGGTTGCTGCAGTGGTTGCTGCAGTGGTTGCTGCACTGGCGGCCGCACTGCCGGGCGCCTGCTTGCCCGTGCCGCAGCAAGCTGCCGACCCGCCCGAGATCGCCATGCCGGCACGCTGCGCAACATCGGCCCCGTACCATGTGTGGATGTGGCGCCATTTGTTCCAGCTGTCCCTTGCCGAATGGCGCCACCACCCGTGGCGGCATGGCGTGGCGCTGCGGGCCGTGGCGCTGGGTGTGGCGCTGGCCAGCTCGGTGCAGATGATCAATGCGTCGGCCCTGGCCGAGTTTGCGCAGGCGGTGCGCTCGGTCAACGGGCAGCCTGACGCCAGCGCGGCAGCCACCACGCCAGACGGTTTCGACGACACGCTGTATGCCCGCCTGGTGCTCGACGCCGCCGTGGCCCAGGCAAGCCCGGTGCTGGAGCTGGATGTGCGCGGCTGGCGTGCAGGCAGCGATGGCGACGCCACTGCGCCGCTGGCGCCCGAGCCAGGCCTGCGCCAGGCCGGCGTGGCGCTGCGCCTGGTCGGCGTGGATGCGCTGGGCGTCGCCAGCGTGGCGCCTGATCTGCTGCCGCGGCCCGATGCCACGCTGGCCGACAGCGGCCGCAGCGGCTTCCTGGCGCCCGACGCGGCCTTCCTGAACCCGGCCGCGCTGAAGGCCCTGGGCCTGCGCACCGGCGGCCGGCTGGTGCTGCCCACCAGCAGCGGCCCGCAGGTGTTCACCGTGGCAGGCACCGTGGCGGCAGCCGGGCGGGCGCTGGTGGTGGTCGACATCGCTGCGGCGCAGGCGCACTTCGGCCGCGCGGGGCGGCTCTCGCGCATCGACCTGCGGCTGCAGCCCGGCACCGCCATCGCCAGCTGGCAGGCCGCCACCGCACTGCCCGCCGGCGTGCGCTGGGCTGCGGCCGACGATGCGGTGCAGCGGGTGTCGAACCTGTCACGTGCCTACCGGGTGAACCTGGGCGTGCTGGCCCTGGTGGCACTGCTGGTGGGCGGCTTTCTGGTGTATTCGGTGGTCTCGCTGTCGGTGGCGCAGCGCACGCCGGCGCTGGCCCTGCTGGGCGTGCTGGGCCTGGCCGCGCGCGACCGGCGCACCCTGGTGCTGGCCGAAAGCGCGGTGGTGGGCCTGGCCGGCAGCGCGCTGGGCCTGGGCGCCGGCGCCGCGCTGGCGGCGCTGGCGCTGCACCTGCTGGGGGGTGATCTGGGTGGCGGCTACTTCGGCGGCGGGGCGCCGGCGCTGGCCTGGCCGCCTGTCGCGCTGTCGGCGTGCTTTGCGCTGGGCACGGCGGCGGCCGTGGCCGGTGCCTGGTTTCCGGCGCGCCAGGCCGAATCGCTGTCCCCTGCGCTGGCGCTGAAAGGCCTGGGCGGCCACGACACGGGCGCTGCGCCGGTCTGGCCCGGCATGGCGCTGCTGGCCGCCGGTGGTCTGCTGGCACTGCTGCCGCCGGTCTTCGGCCTGCCGCTGGCCGCCTATGCCGCCGTGGCGGCACTGCTCGCCGGCGGTGTGGTGCTGGTGCCGGCGGCGGTGCAGGCGCTGCTGGCGCGGCAGGGCGCGCTGGCGTCGCCGGTGCTGCTGCTGGCGCTGCGGCGCGCCCGCTTCGCCCGCCAGACCGCCAGCGCCACCGTGGCCGGCGTGGTGGCCAGCCTGGCGCTCAGCGTGGCCATCACGGTGATGGTGGCCAGCTTTCGCGACGCGGTGGCCGATTGGCTGGACAGCGCGCTGCCCGCCGACCTGTACGCCCGCACCGCCGGCAGTGCGGCGGCGGCCGACCAGGCGTTTTTGCCGCCCGGCTTTCTGGCCCAGGCCGCGCGCCTGCCGGGCGTGGCGCGGGTGGCGGGCATGCGCCAGGTGCCGCTGCTGCTGCAGCCGCAGCAGCCGGCCGTGGTGCTGCTGGCGCGGCAGCTGGGCGATGACCCGGCCGCCACGCTGCCGCTGCTGGGCCCGGCCCGGCCGGCGGTGGTGGGCGAGCTGGGCGTGTTCGTCAGCGAGCCGGCGGCGGCGATCTACGGCTGGCAGGTCGGCGAGCTGATCCGGCTGCCACTGCCCGGCCTGGGC
>JBBRJU010000258.1:0-4751 GCA_038218895.1 Burkholderiales bacterium | reverse complement strand
GTTGCCGGCCCACCGCAGTCTTGTGCCGGCCGCCAAAGAGAACAGGGGCCGGGATCCTGCGATCCCGGCCCCCGTCGGGCCTTCGTCCATCCAGGCCTCACTAGGGCTTGGTGGCGCTGGCCTTTGCCACTGACGTTGCTGCGTCGGCCGGGGCCGCCGCTGTCGCGGCCGGCGTGGCCGCCGCCGATTTCGGCATCACGGCCGCCACGGCAGCCTTGCCGCTGTAGAAGGCCGGATACCAAGCGGTGTTGGTCAGCACTGCAGCATGCACCACCAGCGAAATGATCGCCACGCCACCCAGGAAGGCCGGCAGGCCAACGGAGGGGTTGACCACAAGCCAAATCTTGCCTTGGTTCATGTTCTATCCCTTCAGTGGAGCCACGGCGTATAGATGTACGCCAGCAAGTGCGCCAGTGCGGCGATGAAACCAAAGAGCCGCGTGCCTTCGATGACGTGGCGATGCAGCTCTTCGCTTTCGGCCAAGGTGAGCCCTGTGGGCCATACCCTGTTCGGATCAATCTCCATACCGATTCTCCTTGTCTGATCTTTCGATCACTCCCGTGCTGAACCCGCACGTGGGTCAATGGCTCTTGCGGCCACCTTGTCTCCCTCACAGCTGCGTGTATCGCTACCCTGACATGCTGTTGTGTTAGTTTAACTTGACACTCTTCAGGGGGTCAACCAATCTCGGGCGCAGATGCAAAGGTTGTTGCGATGACGCAGACCCATGCGGAAAACCCCGCTCGACAATTGTGTTGAACCCAAGACTCCAGGAGCGCGCCATGATCTCTTCCAAGCTTGCAGTGCTGTTGGTGGCTGCGGCCTTGGCCGTGCCGGCAATGGCATCACCCCAACTTGCCACGCAAGCGGGCTGCACCACTTGCCACATGGCAGACAAACCCATGGTCGGCCCCAGCTGGCACGCGATCGCCGCCAAGTACAAGGGCCAGCCCAACGCTGCGGCTTTGATGGCCGAGCGGGTGCGCAAGGGCGGGGTCAATGTGTGGGGCAAGGTGCCGATGCCGCCGACACCAGCAGACAAGCTGAAGGATGCGGACCTGAAGGTCCTGGTCAGCTGGTTGCTGAAGACGCCTTGAGCGCTGCCGCGCCGGCCGCCGGCTGGCGCTGCTGGCGCACACGGCCCATCTCGATGGCGATGCTGGCCTTGGCCAGCAACGTGAAGACAATGGCGCCGAACGCCCAGATGCCCAGCGTGACGGCCAACTCATGCAGGGTGGGCGTGTACTCGAACACCTCGCCCAGCGGCGTGGGGATGAAGCCGGGCACCACCAGCCCCATGCCCTTCTCGATCCAGATGCCGACGAAGGCCAGCACACACGCCAGGTTCAGCGTCAGCGGGGCCCGGCGGGTGCGGTGCACCGACAGCAGCACCACCGCCACCAGATTCAACGCCAGGGCAGTCCAGATCCAGGCGCGCAGGCCGGTCAGGCCGTGCAGGCCGAAGAACAGGTAGCGCATCGACCCGGCATGGCTGGTCTCGTTGTAGAAGTCGGTGAACAGCTCGGCCCCGACGAAGAACAGGCTGATCTGCAGCGACAAGGCCATCACCAGCGCCAGCAGGTCGATCACGCTCTGCTTGACCGGATAGTCGGTGTGGCGGCGGATCAGCTGCAGCACCACGATGATCAGCGCCGGGCCCGAGACGAAGGCCGACGCGATGAAGCGCGGCCCCAGCAGCGCGGTGTGCCAGAACGGCCGGCCCGCGTTGGCCGAGAACAGGAAGGCGGTGACGGTGTGGATCGACACCGCCCAGAACATCGCCACCACCACCACCGGGAAGTAGGCGCGCAAGTTGGGCTCCTTGCCCTGCCAGTGCTGGTAGTGCACGTAGAACGGCAGCGCCAGGTTCAGCGCCAGGTAGCCGTTGAGCACCAGCACGTCCCAGGCCAGCATGGAGGCTGGCCAGTTGAAGCGGCCGATGAACGGGATCAGGTGCCAGGCCCGCTCGGGGCTGCCCAGGTCGACCAGCACGAACATCATCGCGCACAGCACCGCTGCCACGGCCAGGCCCTCACCGATCAGCACCACCTGCTTCACATCGGCACGGTGGAACAGGTAGGCCGGGATCACCAGCAGCACGGCCGCTGCCGCAATGCCCACCAGGAAGGCGAAGTTGGAAATGTAGAAGCCCCAGGAGACCTGGTCGCTCATGCCCGTGACCACCAGCCCGTCACGCAGCTGGCCGGCATAGGCCACCAGGCCGAGCGCAAACACCAGGCCCAGCCCGCCCAGCCAGCCCCAGTACAGGCGCCCGCCTCGCAGCATCTCGCGCAGGCCACCGCCGATGAAGTGCAGGAAGTTCATAGGTCGACCCTCCGGTCACTGCGTGACCACCTCCCCATGTGAGGAATGCGCTCCGTCCGGAGCGGCCGCGCGGGCGCGCTCATCGTGCGGCACTCCCCTTGTCGTCGCTGTAGTACCAGAACTTGGGCTCGGTGCCGAGCTCTTCCTTCAGGCGGAACACCTGCTTGTTGGCCAGGATCCAGCGGATCTCGCTGTTCGCATCGAGCAGGTTGCCGAACACCCGTGCCCCCGTCGGGCAGGCCTCCTGGCAGGCCGGCTGGCGGCCTTTGCGGGTGCGCTGGGTGCAGAAGTGGCACTTCTCCACCACGCCCTGCGGCCGCGGCCGGTTGCCCAGGTAGTGGGTGTCGGGGTTGACCTCGGCCGCCGGGAGCTGCGGCTTGGTCCAGTTGAAGTGGCGCGCCCAGTAAGGGCAGGCCGTCATGCAATAGCGGCAGCCGATGCACCAGTCGTAGTCGACCACGACGATGCCATCAGGCTCCTTCCAGGTGGCGTTGACCGGGCAGGCCTTCACGCAGGGCGGGTTGTCGCACTGCATGCACTGCACCGGCAGGTAGGTCTTGCCGGGTGTGGGCACGGTCTCGGGGTTGTAGTAGTGGTCGCTGGATTCCAGGTCCATGCTGCCGTTGTTCAGCTCCAGCACGCGGATGTACTGCACCTGCGAATCACGGCCCTGGTTGTTCTCCTTCACACAGGCGTCCACACAGTCGCGGTAGCCCTTGCACTTGCTGATGTTCAGCGCATAGCCGAACACCGTGTTGGGGATCGGTGGCGTGTTCTCGCAAGTGATGGCCACCCCGAGCTGGCGCTGGGCCTTGCGCTCGATGCGGGCCAGTGCAGCGGCAATCTCGTCGGGCGTCATGCGCTGGTACTGGTCCTGGAAGAAGCTGCCCAGCGCATCTTGCAGGGTGGCGCCGCCCCAGGCGGCATGGGCCACGCCCGCCGTGGTGGCCGCAGCACCGCCGGCCAGGCCCACCTGGGCCACGCCTTTCAGAAAGCTCCTGCGCGCACGGACAGACAACTCCTCGGCCGAGGCGCCGGGCTCAGGGCCGGGCTCAGGGTGTTGCGGCTTGGCCATGGTCGGCTCCTGGTTGCATCAGTTTCCAAAGGGGAGGCAGCGCGTGCCGCACCGTCTCCATCGGCGCCAGGCCAGCCCGCACTGGCGGCGGCTTGGACGGTGCACGCGGCGCCAGCGCCGGGTTGTGGGGGTCGTGGCAGTGGGTGCAGGCATACAGCTGGCGTTCGCCGTGCCAGTCGGCCACCCGCTTGCCATGGGCGCCAAACACCCAGTCACGGTAGCGGGGGCTGTGGCACTGGGCGCAGAGCTGGCTCGATTGATTGAAGGTGATCGGCTGGCCGCTGATGCCATGCAGCAGGTCGCGGTCATTGGCCTGGTGGCAATCCAGGCACCACATGCGGCCCTGCCCGTGCTGCAGCGCGGCCGCATGCGGTGCAGCCACCAGCTGGCGCGGCGTGGTGTTCACCGGCATCACCTTGTGGCACTGGCTGCAGGGAAACAGCGTCAGTTCGTGCTGGCGCGGCACCACGGTGTGTGCCGGTGCCCCGGGCGGGCCCGTCACCGGGCCCGGTGTGGTCGGTGGCAACACCACCGGCGGCTGGTTGCTGCGCAGTGGCCGGTGGGTCAGGGGCTTGGATGCCGCAGGCGCGGCCGGTGCCGGCTGGGCGCTGGCCGCAGCCAGCCAGGTGCCCAGGCAGATCGCCAGCAAGGTGGTGCAACAGGGGGCGAGGCGCATCATGGGGCATCCGCTCGGCAAGTGGGCATGGCTTCAAGCCAGCCAGGCTGGCAGCGGTGGCTGCACGGCGACCGGCAGCCCGACCAGCGCGGCGCAGAGGTGGTGCAGATCCAGGCGCCCCGGCGCGGTGACGACGAGGCGATCGGCCAGCCGGCACAGGCTGCCTGGCGGGGCAAGGTTGGCCAGCGTCTCGTAGACCGGTGCCAGGTCGTCGGCCAGCAGGGCTGCGGGCAGCTGCTGGTGGCACAGCAGGTGCTCCGCCGCCGCGCGGCGGCGCGCAGCCTGGTCATCGGCCTGCCAGGCCATGGCCACCGGCAAGCGGCCTTGCGCCACTTCAGAGGCCCAGGCCCCTGCAGTGGCCAGGTTCCACACCAGGCAGCCATCCAGATCGCTGACGGCGCCGCGCCCCACGCCAAGCAGCGGCATCGCCGGTTGGCTGGTGTGCCCGACCAGGTTGCTGCGCAGGCGGCCGTCGTCCAGGGCCAGCGACAGCGGGTCGTCTTCCAGCACGAACAGGTCGGCACCCAGCCAGCGGTAGCCCACTGCGCCCAGCAACTCGGCAGTCAGGGCCATCAACGCCTGCACCTGGGCGGCATCCGGCAGGGCCTCGACATCGATCGCGCACTGGCCGGCGGTGCGCCAGGGCGTGTGGCGGTAGCGCTCGAGCGTGATGCG
>JBBRJU010000257.1:0-4753 GCA_038218895.1 Burkholderiales bacterium | reverse complement strand
CCCTCCAGTACCTGGGGCCTGCCATCCGGCGCTCCGACGCTCACCGGCTCGGGACGCTCACCCGTTGGACATGCGCAGCATGCAGCAGCCCCACCCCGCCCTTGCGGGTTCGGTCGAGTCGTTGCTTCGTGACGCACCATGGCCGGATTCTCGCCGGGCGCGGCAGCCGGCATGATGGGCGCCCCGCCTTCCTGACCTGAGCGACCTGCGCATGCCCGACATCAACCTCATCACCGCCGACGGCACCGAACATGCCTTCGAAGCCCCCGCCGGCATCAGCCTGATGCAGGCAGCCACCGGCTTCGGCGTGCCCGGCATCCTGGCCGACTGCGGCGGCTCGGCCAGCTGTGGCACCTGCCATGTGATCGTCGACGCGGCCTGGGCAGCGCGCCTGCCAGCCGCGCAAGCCATCGAGCGCATGGTGCTGGAGACCACCGCCGTGCAGGCCGGGCCCACCAGCCGCCTGGCGTGCCAGATCCGCCTGACGCCCGACCTGCAGGGCCTGGTGGTGCACCTGCCGGAACGTCAGGTCTGAGCACGCCCCCAGACCTGCCGCTGCGCGTCAGGCGCCCCGAGACCCTGAGCCCGTTCGTGTCGCCGAGAATCCATTCCATGAATCCCATCGTCATCATTGGCGGCGGCCATGCCGCCGCCCCGTTGTGCGCCGTGCTGGCCGAGGCCGGCCTGGGCGGCCAGGTGCATCTGGTGTGCGCCGAGCCGCAGCTGCCCTACCAGCGCCCACCGCTGTCCAAGGCCTATCTGAAGAACCCGGTCGAGGTGCTGCAGGCCCACCGCGCCGAAGCCTGGTATGCGCAGGCCGGCATCACCCTGCATGCGGCCGACCCGGCCGTGTCCATCGACCGGGCTGCACGCACCGTCACCCTGCGATCGGGCGCAGTGCTGCCCTTTGCCCAGCTGGTGCTCGCCACCGGCACCCGGGCACGGCGGCTGCCACAGCTGCCCGACGGACTGGCCAATGTGGCGGTGCTGCGTGATGCGGTCGATGCGGCGCGGCTGCGCGGGCTGCTGGCCGAGGCCAAGTCGCTCACGGTGCTGGGTGGCGGCTTCATCGGCCTGGAAGTGGCTGCGACCGCGCGCGCCCAGGGGCTGGACGTGCGGGTGGTGGAAGTGGCACCGCGCCTGCTGGCCCGCAGCGTGTCGGCCGAGCTGGCCGCACATGTGCTGGCCACCCACCGTGCCAGCGGCATCACGGTCGACCTGGGCGCCGAACTGGGCGCCTTCGAACACGACGGCCAGCGGCTGCAGGCCATCACCGTGAACGGCCGGCGCCAGCCGGTGGACCTGCTGCTGCTGGGCATCGGCGCCGAGCCCGAAGATGCGCTGGCCCGTGCCGCCGGCCTGCACTGCGACAACGGCATCGTGGTCGATGCTGCGCTGCGCAGCAGCGACCCCGGCATCCTGGCCATCGGCGACGTGGCACGCTTTCCGGTGAGCACCCAATGGGCGCCGGCCGGTGGCCTGCTGCGGCTGGAATCGGTGCAGAACGCCACCGACCAGGCGCGCGCTGCGGCATTGACGCTGCAGGGCCGGAGCCCCGTCTATGCCGCCCTGCCCTGGTTCTGGTCGGAGCAAGGTGCCATGCGCCTGCAGATGGCCGGCCTGATGCCCGCGCCCGACGGTGTCGGCGTGCAGCGCCACCGCCGCCCCGGCGCCAACGATGGCAGCTTCTCGATCCTGCACTACGGGGGCGCGCGCCTGCTGTGCGTGGAATCGGTCAACGCACCGATGGAACATGTGATGTCGCGCAAGCTGATGGAGGCTGGCCGCAACCCGCCCCCGGCGGTGGCCTGCGACCCGGCGGTGGCGCTGAAATCACTGCTGGCTTGATCTGCCGATGGCGCAAGCCGAGATCCACGCCCGCGACCCTGTGCGGATTCGACGACGGCAGGCGGGCAGACCTGCACGCGCAAGTGCGCCTTGAACAGACCGCAACAGCGACCCGACCCCCACCCATGCAAGACCCCACCGTGTCCGAGACCATGACGCCACCACACCCCGTGCCGGCCCGGCAACTGGCCGCCGATCTGGCCCGTGGTGCGCTGGCGCCCGACGCCCTGGCGCGCGCCACACATGCACGCATCAGCGCCGAGGACGGCGCCCTGGGCGCCTTCGTCTGCACGCTGTCGGCGGATGGCGCAGCCGCCCAGGCCCGCACGCTGCGCGGCCCGCTGGCCGGCATGCCGGTGGCGGTGAAAGACATCTTCGACACCCGTGACCTGCCCACCGCCTATGGCAGCCCGATCTACCCGGCGCGGCCCGCCACGGCCGATGCGGCCATCGTGGCGGTGCTGCGCCGCGCCGGCGGCCTGGTCATCGGCAAGAGCAGCACCACCGAGTTGGCCTACCTGCACCCCACGGCCACCCGCAACCCGCGCGCGCCAGGCCGCACACCGGGTGGATCGTCGGCCGGATCGGCTGCAGCAGTGGCCGCCGGGCTGGTGCCGCTGGCGCTGGGCACCCAGACGGGCGGCTCGGTCATCCGGCCGGCGTCGTACTGCGGCGTGGTGGGCTACAAACCCAGTTTCGGCTGGCTGCCGACGGCCGGCTTGAAGTGTTTCTCCTGGTCGCTCGACACGGTGGGCCTGTTCGCCCGCGACGTCACCGACGCGGCCTGGTTTGCCCAGGTGCTGTGCGGGCGGACACTGGCCGTGCAGACTGACGCTGCTGATGCCGCTGCCGCAGTCACCGCGCCACTGGTGGTGGGCGTGTGCGACGCTTATCCCTGGGGTGGCTTGTCCAGCAGCGCGGCCGCCGCGCTGGCGCAGGGTTGCCGCGCGCTGCAGGCCGCCGGCGCGCAGGTGCGCCGCTGCGCACTGCCGCCCTGGGCCGGCGCCGGCTTCGACGCCCATGCGGTGGTGCAGGGTTTCGAGGCCTGGCGCTGCCTGGCCTGGGAATACGACCACCATGCCGACCAACTGTCGGCAGAGCTGCGCGACTACCTGCACAGCACCCGTGACATCACCTGCACCGACTATGAAGCGGCGCAGGCGCTGGTGACCCAGATCCGCATCGATTCCCAAGCCTGGCTGCAGGGCGTCGGCCTGCTGCTGACCCCCAGCGCGCCCGATGAACCACCGGAAGGCCTGGCGAGCACCGGCGACTCCAGCTTCAACCGGCTGTGGACACTGCTGGGCGTGCCGTGCATCAGCGTGCCCGGCGCGGTGGGCCACCATGGCGCGCCGATGGGCCTGCAGCTGGTTGCGCCGCTGGGCGCCGACGCCCGTCTGCTGGCCGCCGCCCATCGGCTGGAACGGGCACTGGCGGGCGCCGGGTGAACTTCCTGGCGCGTGCCGTGCACAGCGCAGTGTTGCGCTGGGCGTTGCAGCGTTCAACGCGGGCCTGAACAACTGCACCCGAGGCCTGTCATCAACGCCATCGCGAACGCGCAGGGCAAAGCGACGGGCGTGCGCAGCCGGCTCGGCACGGCGGTGGCCGGCGATCCACGCGGCATCTGGCTCAGCCGGTGCGCGGGCTGGAACAAGGTCAACCAGACACACGGTCAACCAGACGATCTGCGTCTGGGTGACGACGGACTCGCAAGCCACCGGCAAGAACGAGGTAAACATCCTGTCCAGGGCTTTCAGTGCAGCGTTCGCGCCCGACCAGGTGCTGCCTTCGCGGTGGACCAGGCCACCGAACGCATCCGCATCGGTCAGGCCGCTGACGCCGGCACCATGTGACCGGCGTCCACGCCGTGATGCGGGCGTGCGGCAATACGCCGTGTGCGGCCGGGCCCGACAACGGTGGTGTGCGCCTGAACGGCCGGGCAAGCAGTCCGCCGTGGCGCGGACTGGCCAGGCTTTGCGCTCAGCGGGTCAGGAAGGCCAGCACCCAGTCGGCAAACTTGCCATACGGTGGCCGCAGGAAGCGCAAGGAGCTGAACCGCGCCTGATAGAACACCGGCCGCAGCTTGGAGAAGGTCTCGAAGCCTTCGCGCCCGTGGTAGTGGCCCATGCCCGAGGCCCCGACGCCGCCAAAAGGCAGGTCGTGCTGGCCGACATGAAACAGCGCGTCGTTCACCGACACGCCGCCCGACATCACGCGGTCCAGCAGCATCTGCACCGTGCCGCCATCGTGGCTGAACGGGTAGATGGCCAGCGGTCGCGGCCCGGCGTTGATTTGCGCCACCACGTCTTCCAGCGAGCCGTAGCCGCAGACGGGCAGGATGGGGCCGAAGATCTCGCGCTGCATCAGCAGGCTGTCGGCCGGTGGGTTCAACACGATGTGCGGCGCGATCTTGCGCGTGGGGCGGTCGTGCGCCGGCCCGGGCAGCAGGCACAGCACGGTGGCACCACGTTCACGCGCATCGTCCAGCGTGAGCAGCAGGCGGTCGAACGAGCGCTCGTCGATGATCGAGGTGTAGTCGGGCGAAGCCAGCGCAGGATAGCTCGCAGGCACGATGGCCTTGGCGTGCTCGACGAAGGCCGCAATCTGCGCCTGCGGCAGCCAGACATGGTCGACGCTGGTGCAGATCTGCCCGGCGTTCAGGTACTTGACGAACAGGATGCGCTCGGCCGCCAGCTTCAGCGGGAAGTCGGCACACACGATGGCCGGCGCCTTGCCGCCCAGCTCCAGCGTCACCGGGCACAGGTTCTGCGCCGCCGCGGCCATCACCGCGCGGCCCGTGGTGCCCGAGCCGGTGAACAGCAGGTGGTCGAACTTGAGCCTGGAAAATTCGACGCCCACGCCACCGGTTTCGTCGAACACCTGCAGCTTCTCGGGCGGGAAGTAG
>JBBRJU010000256.1:0-4762 GCA_038218895.1 Burkholderiales bacterium | reverse complement strand
GCCTCTTTGTCCAACTTTCTGACGCAGCAGAAAGTTGGTCGCCCGCCGGGGCGAGACCCGGCGCGCTGCAGCAAATTGGCGAAGCACCAGCAAGACGCGCCGCCACACAGCACCCAGCGCACAGCAACCCGCAACCCGCCGCAACCGGCAGCGCAGGCGGGCATGGGGCGCGGTGGCGTGGGATGGCGCAGGCTTTCCGTTGCATTGCTTCCTAGAATACCGGCCATGTCCCAACCCCGCTTCTCCTCCACCGTGGCCGTGCGCCCGCTGCCCGAGCACACCGATGCCGCGCAGCAGCTCTACGGCTTTGCCTACACCGTCACCATCCGCAACACCGGCGACGTGGCGGCGCAGCTGGTGGCGCGGCACTGGCAGATCACCGACCACCGCGGCAGCGTGCAAGAAGTGCGCGGCCTGGGCGTGGTGGGGCACCAGCCGCTGCTCAAGCCCGGTGAACAGTTCGAGTACACCAGCTCGGCGCAGATCGGCACGCCGCAGGGGTCGATGCAGGGCCGCTTCTTCTGCATCACCCAAGACGCACACTGGTTTGAATCGCCGGTGGCCGAGTTCGCTCTGGCCGACGCGGCCGCACTGCATTGATGCGGCCACCGGGACGCCTGCAGCGTCGCCCGGCGGCGGGCCTGTCGCCTTCTGGCGGCGGCCAGGGGCGCACGCGGGGCGCCCGGCGATGAAGGCCGGCACCTGGGACCTGACGGCCCTGCTCAACGCCGCCGACCCGAAGGCCAGCCGCCCCGAGCGCCACATCTGGCTGGTGCGGCTGATCGAGTGGCTGCGCCATGGCCAAAGCGACGCCGAGGCCAGCAACGCGCCCAAGCCCACGCCCAAGCCGGTGCTGCGCCTGAAGCACCTGCTGAACATGCTGGAGCGCAACCCCGCACCGCGCGCACGCATCGTCGCACTGCTGGGCCGGTTCTGGCACGAGACCGACCTGGCCGCGCTGCTGGCCGATTTCGGCTTCACCGCCCGGCGTGACCTGTGGGGCGAGGTGGCCGAACGCCTGGCGCTGCGCTTCTTGCCCGGCACGCCCGACACCGACGACGGCGCAGCGCTCTTCCAACTGCTGTTTCACAGCGACAGCGACGCCAGCTGGCTGGCCGCCATCGACGCCGCCACGCTGGCCCGCCTGGCCACACTGCTGTCGGCCGCACGTGGCGGTGTGGTGCCCGGCAGTGTCGGGCCAGGCGTTGTCGGGCCAGGCGGTGTCGGCCCGGCACCTGGCGGCCTGGACGACTGGCGCGCACCGCTGCTGCAAGCCATGGCCTGGCTGGTCAGTGGCATCAGCGCGGCCGCCTTCACCCCGGCGCTGCGCCAGCGCATGGGCGCCGAGCTGCTGACCGACCGGCCGTTCGAGCAGCTGTCACGGGCCAGTGAAGCCCTGGTTGACGCGGTGGTGGCCGGCAACGCCCGGGCCACCGCCCAGAACGCCACCTACCTGCGCGCGCTGCTCCAGCGCTGCAGCGCCGCCGCCGCCAGCGTGTCCGAGCACCTGGAGGCGCATGGTGTGTCGGTCAACATCGTGTTCGAGGTCGACCAGTTGCAGGCACGCTGCGCGCGGCTGGAAACCGTGCTCGACCTGGCCTTGTCCGACATGCCGGCGCGCGAGCTGCAGCAGCTGCTGGTGGCCCTGGTCGGCCTGTCACGCCAGCGCAGCAGCCTGCGCGCGCTGCTGGGCCGCCAGTATTCGCTGATGGCACGCAAGGTGGCCGAACGCCATGCCGAGACTGGCGAGCACTACATCACCCGCAACCGCGCTGAATACAACGCCATGCTGCGCGCAGCTGCCGGCGGTGGCGCCATCATCGGCGGCACCACCTTCGCCAAGTTCGCCATCTTGGCGCTGGGCCTGGCGCCGTTCTGGGCCGGCTTTGGTGCCGGGCTGAACTACGCCGTCAGCTTCCTGATCGTGCACCTGCTGCACTGGACGGTGGCCACCAAGCAGCCCGCGATGACCGCGCCGGCCATGGCCGAGAAGCTGGGCGCACTGCGCATCGCCGAGGCCCGGGCCGACAGCATCGACACCAGTGACGCCGCCGCCACCAGCGCCCAGACCGCCCGCGAAAACCGCGCCATCGACGGCTTCGTCGACGAGGTGACACACCTGGTGCGCTCGCAGTTCGCCGGCATCGCGGGCAACATCGCTGCGGTGATCCCGGTGGTGCTGCTGGTGCAGGGGGTGGCCTGGTGGCTGCTGGAGGCACCGCTGGTGGGCGAGCAGAGCGCGCGCTACGTGCTGCACTCGCTGACCCTGCTGGGGCCCACGGCGCTGTTTGCCGCGTTCACCGGCGTGCTGCTGTTTGCCAGCAGCCTGATTGCCGGCTGGGTCGAGAACTGGTTTGTCTACCACCGGCTCGACAGCGTGCTGGCCCACCACCCGGGCATGGTGGCCCGGCTGGGCAGCAACCGGGCGCAGCGCTGGTCGATCTGGTGGCGCGCCAACATCTCCGGCCTGGCGGCCAATGTCTCGCTGGGTCTGCTGCTGGGCCTGGTGCCCGCGCTGCTGGCCTTCGTCGGCATCCCGCTGGATGTGCGCCACATCACGCTGGGCACCGGCCAGCTGGCGGCGGCGGCCGGCACGCTGGGCTGGCCGATCCTGGCCGAGCCGGTGTTCTGGTGGTGCGTGGCCGGCCTGGTGGCCACCGGCCTGCTGAACCTGGGCGTGAGCTTCTGGCTGGCGCTGAAGGTGGCAATGCGCTCGCGCGGCATCACGCTGGCCGACCGGCGCCGGCTGTACGCCGCCATCCGGGTGCGGCTGGGCCAATCGCCACGCAGCTTTCTGCTGCCGGAGAAGACCGCATGCGCATGCACATGAGTTTGCACACCCAGACCGACACCGACACCGACTCCGACACCCAGCTCCACACGCTGGCCAACGGCGTGCGGCTGCTGCTGCTGGACCTGCCGCAACTGCAGACCTGCAGCGTCAGCGTGTTCGTGCGCTGCGGCAGCGGCCATGAGCGACGCAGCCGCAACGGCATCGGCCATGTCATCGAGCACATGGCCTTCAAGGGCACGGCCACGCGGGATGCGCGCCAGATCAACCTGGACGCCGAGCGGCTGGGCGCCGAGGTCAATGCCCACACCGACAAGGACCACACCGCCTTCCACATGCGCGGGCTGGCCGACCATGCGCCGCGCCTGCTGCGCATGCTGGCCGACATCGTGCGCCACGCCACCTTCCCCGAGACGGACTTCGAGCGTGAGCGCTCGGTGCTGCTGCATGAATACACCGAAGACGAGGACGACCCGATGTCGACCGCCTTCAAGCTGTTCGACCGCGCCGCCTGGGGCCTGCATGCGCTGGCGCAGCCGGTGATCGGCACGCGGGCCAACATCGAGCGCTTCCGCCGGGCCGACCTGGTCGACCATGTGGCGCAGCACTACACCGGCGCCAACCTGGTGGTGGCGGTGGCCGGGCCGGTGCATGCGGCCCTGCTGCTGCGCGAAGCCGAAGACGCCTTCGGCAGCATGCCCACCGGCCGGCCCAATGTGCTGGCCGCGCCGCCATGGCTGGGCGGCGTGCGCCAGCGCGCGATGGCCGGCAGCAGCCAGACCCACCTGGTGCTGGGCTTCCCGGTGGCGCCGATGCAGGCCGACGACCCCACCGCCGCCGTGGCCGCCGCGCTGCTGGGCGAGGGCATGAGCGCACCGCTGATGGACCAGCTGCGCGAGCAGCGCGGCCTGGTGTACTACGCGGCCTGCTCGGCCGACCTGATCGACAGCGGCGGCCAGTTCATCATCGAGGCCAGCACCAGCCCGGCCCAGCTCGACGACTGCATGGCTGCGCTGGCCGGCCTGCTGGCGGCCCAGGCGGCCCAGGTGGCACCCGACGACCTGGCGCGTGCCAAGAACCAGATCCGGGTGCGGCGCCTGCGCGGGCTGGAAAAACCCGGCCGGCGGCTGGAAGAAGCCGCGCTCGATACGTTGGTGCTGGGCCGGCTGCGCGAGCGCGCCGACTGGCTGGCGCGCATGGACGCAGTGCATGCCGATGCGGTGCGCGGCCTGTTCGCCCGCATGGCCGCCAGCGGCGCGGCGCTGGCACTCACCGGCCGGGTGCCCCGCGGCAGCGCCGACCGCGCCCGCGACCGGCTGGCCAGCCAGGGGCTGCTGGCATGACCCACCGGGCTCAGCGCGGCAGGTCGCCGGGTGGGGGCTTGCCGGGCAGCTGGCTGGGCAGGTTGTCGGGCGGGTCGTCCGGTGGCATGTCGGGCGGCTGGTCTGCGGCGTCGTTGCAACGCTCACCGCCACGGCGGCCCGAGAACATCGTCCACCAGACGATTCCGACCAGGATCAGCCCGGCGCCCAGCGCTTCCACAATGATCAACCACATCGGCCGATTGTCCCAGGCCGGGCTGGCTGCGGTGGTGGTGTCGGTCGTGGTGCTGGCTGCGGGCTGCGCGGTGCAGCCGCCCCAACCGCAGACAACCCAACCGCCTCAACCCTTCCAGCAGCCCCCGCCACTGGGTGGCCTGCCCGCCACCGCCACACTGCCCGGCCTCCCGCCGTCCAGCGCCACCGCGCCGCTGCTGCGCCCCCGGGCGCGCTGGGTGCCGGTCGACTGGGCCAGCTTGCCCGGGCTGGCCGACGACCGGCCCGGCGCGCTGTGGCCCGCGCTGCGTGCCGGCTGCGCCAAACCGGCACCGGGCTGGGCGGCGGTGTGCGCCCGCGCGCTGGGCTTCCAGCCGCCCGACGACAGTTTCGCCTGGCAGTTTCTGCAGCGCGAGCTGCAGCCCTACCGGCTGGA